>NZ_JBEGDL010000042.1:0-39941 GCF_040813775.1 Ammoniphilus soli | reverse complement strand
AATTAACAAGAGTAATAACAGATGTAAGGGTCCAATTAAAGCGATGAGGAGATATCAGCTGCCATGTCTGACAAAAAGAAAAAGAAATTAACCCCTACACAACAAGAATATCATATCTTTGCTAAAGGAAGGGAACCAAAAAGGCCTGTTTTCTTAAACTGTGTGAGAGCCTTTTTAATGGGTGGATTTATATGTCTCCTAGGGCAATTCATATCCGAATTTTATATGACTTATTTTGATTTTAATGAAAAAACAGCAGGAAATCCAACCGTAGCAACCTTGATTTTCATCTCTGTCTTGTTAACAGGTTTCGGGGTTTATGATCATCTTGCCCAATGGGCGGGAGCAGGAACAGCCGTACCGGTGACTGGGTTTGCCAATTCGGTTGCTTCGGCCGCCATTGAACATCGGACAGAAGGTTTTGTGCTAGGGGTGGGAGGCAATATGTTCAAATTGGCCGGTTCTGTGATCGTTTTTGGTACATTTTCCGCCTTTGTTGTGGCTTTGCTTAAAACCATTCTTACCAGGTTAGGAGGCTTCTGATATGCTCCATGGTCATCAGACATGGGAGTTTCCCAATAAGCCCGTCATACTATCGACAGGTGTAGTAGGTGGTCCTTTTGAGGCGCAGGGTCCTTTAGCCGAGGACTTCGACATCTTGCACGGAGATACTTGGCTAGGCCAGGATAGCTTTGAGAAAGCCGAAAAGAAAATGCTCGAACAAGCATGTGAAAAAGCCATTGATAAGGCAAAGCTAAAGAAAGAGGATGTTCAGTTCTTTTTTGCGGGCGATTTGATGAACCAAATTATTTCCAGCAGTTTTACTGCACGTACCCTCGGCTGTCCTTATATAGGATTGTTTGGTGCTTGTTCGACCTCCATGGAAGGACTAGCGTTGGGATCATTTATAGTCAACAATAATGGTGCAAATTACGTATTATGCGGTACCGCCAGCCATAATTCTTCTGTAGAAAAACAATTTCGATATCCTACCGAGTACGGCGGGCAAAAGCCTCCTACGGCTCAGTGGACAGTAACCGGGGCTGGGGCTGCTCTTCTTGGAAAAGAAGGAGATGGCCCAAGGGTAACGGCTGCAACGATGGGGAGAATTGTCGATATGGGCATTTCCGATCCTTTTAATATGGGTGCAGCTATGGCACCTGCAGCCGTAGACACGATTGAAGCGCATTTTCGCGATCTGGCTCGATCACCGGAACATTATGATCTCATTGCAACCGGAGATTTAGGCAGAGTAGGACATGCCATTGCCCGCGATTTGTTAAAAAAGCATGGTTTGGACCTGGGCGATCGTTATGTGGATTGCGGAATGCTGATTTACAAAGAAGATGCTCCGGTTCAAGCAGGGGCAAGCGGTTGTGCATGCTCAGCCACGGTCACTTATGGCCATATTTTGAATCGGATGCGTAAAGGGGAATTGAACAGAGTATTGATCGTGGCAACGGGGGCATTGCTGTCGCCGATAAGTTTTCAACAAAAAGAAAGCATCCCTTGTATCGCTCATGCTGTCGTAATTGAAAATTTACATTAATAGGTGACAAACAAGCCTCTTATATTTTCCGTAAAAAATGGTATTTCGCTTTCTTCAAGGAAATGTTGAATCATTTGAAAGCCAATCGGGTGTCTGAAATTCTGAGGCACCCGATTGATCATAAAGCCGATAAATCTTAGCTTTTTTTCCGCAAAATCCTTATGGTATATCCAATCGCATACGTGATTTGCATAGTGGCCACGAAAATATTGAAGGAGTTCCATATCGTTTTAAGCATGTTAAAATTACCTGTACTGTGATTGTTGCTGATACTGGGGTTCTTGCTGCTGAACATAAGAAACGCGACTATGCAAGCTGTTTATGACGCTGTCCATAGTTTGGGCCAATTGAGAATACAATTGCTTGGCTTGCTGATCATCTGTATCCAGAGCAAATGATTTTAGATTTGCTTTAACTCCTTCAGCACTGGCCAATGTTTGCTGTAATTTAGTTCCGACTGTCATCGGTTTCCCTCCGTTTATATAGTAGTGGTAAAAAACCATTTAATAATATGGACTAGGATTGAGGATTTTAGGGATGGAAAAATGAGGTTCTGCCTAAAAAGAGAGTTGATACAGACAACCTTACTTGATGTAAGCTTTTTATTGTAATATACCGTATATTTCTGAATCCCTATGGTAATAATCAATATGTGGTTGTTAAAATTTAACTTAATCCACAACTCCAAACACTTGCCCTAAATAGGGCTTTTTTTGTTTGCCCAAGGTCGCATTTTTGGAGAAGGGGAAGGATAGGATAAGAACATATTGTGAAAATAATCACAATATTATCTGCTCCAAAGAGGAAACCGCACAGGTTAGGAGGCCTGGAAGGCAGCGTAAGGGATCATGATGAGTGGGAAAAGGAGGGAATTCACTCTATTCATGAAACTTAACGCATCCTCCATGTGGGTTGGAGTGTATAGGGATACTCAGGGGGGAAGCTTTTACGAGGCTTAATTTGATCGTCTCATTTTGGGAACGGTACTGAAAGGATATTAAATAGTTGTCAAACGTCCGTCTATTTAACAAAACGGGCAGAGATTAGCAAAAATAAATGGAAAATCTCCAACTACGACCTCAAAATAGCAAAAGATAAAGTGTTTTTGGGAAATTAGTGGGAGTTTTTCCATCTATCTATTCTAAATTTAAGACGATTTTTATTAATAAGTGGAGAATTTCCAACTATTATTGAGTCCTCATTTCCTTAAAAATGATTTTTCGTCCCACCTGGGTGCTAACATCAGCTGTTGCATGGGTTTCCCTCTTTTTTCGGCAAGTGACAGGCACCGACTATAAATTAAATGGACTTTAAATAATACCAGACCATATTCGTAAACGTGTGCACGTCGGATTTGATGGGGGATTCTTCAAATAATAGCTGGAAAGGTTTTAATAAGGGCTCAATTACCACCCTTCGGATCCGTTCACGCTGTAACTCGTCCATAATAGCCTCAAATAGGTCTTGCTGCTCTTCATTAAAGGGATGCTGTTCTTGCAGTTGATCGGCGAATGTCTTTATTTCAGTGATCGTGATCGCCTTTTTATCGATATGGGTGCGCAATAAATCCATCGCCGATTGATTTAAGAACTGGCTTCTGTGCTTCATCATATAAGGCATAATCAGTTCGAGATAGGACAAAATCACATCGACCAAATGATGCAAGGAATAGGTGGAATTCGAAATGCGCAAGGTAAATAACATATGCTGGAGCATGCCATAAAACAAGATGGTGCCTTCAAAAGAGAATTCTCGAATTTCTTCTCCCATCACTTCAATCAAACGATCCGCTAGCCATTCCAATTCGATCATCCGATGGTGCATCACTAGTTTTTTCAGCTCGGTTTCATTGGAAGATAAAATGGCCTCAAAAAGTACGCGTAAATTTCGTTCTTCATTTAATTGAATTAAAATCGTAATTTGTTCAATCAGAACTTCGCGATCTTTCGCATCTTTGCCGATTTGCATGGCAATCCGCTGCTGATTGGCATCATAGCGAAGGGCTTCTAAAATTTCCGCAATACAATCATTTTTAGAGGTGAAATAATTATAGAACGTACCTTTAGAGATGTTCGATTTTTCAATGATCTCTTGAATCGAGGTTTGCTGAACGCCTTTCTCAACAAACAATTTTAATGCCATGTCGGCCACTTTTCGTTTTCGGGTATTCATGCCGTCCTCCTGTCTACGCTATACCCCTAGTATAGATTTCTTGGCACAAGAAATACAACTGATTTGTACCTTAAGTATAGTTTTGTTGTATATTTTGTACTTTTGGTATAAAATAAATCAGGCAGAGAAAATTAAATAATAGACAGAGGGATGAGAACGTGAATCCAACCTTAGAACATAAAGAAACACCCTATGTAATGTTGGCTATCCTATTCGTTGGGGCCTTTGTTTCCTTTTTAAATAACTCTTTATTAAACGTTGCCCTCCCATCGATCATGGTCAGTCTAGAGATTCCGGATTACTCCACGGTTCAATGGCTAGTAACAGGTTTTATGCTGGTCAATGGTGTCTTAATTCCCGCATCGGCCTTTTTGGTCACACGCTTTTCGAATCGTCATCTGTTCATTTCATCCATGGCGATTTTTGCGTTAGGGACAGCTCTCGCCGCCTTTGCACCCAACTTTGAGGTCTTGCTGGCTGGGCGCATGGTTCAAGCCGCAGGTTCTTCTGTCATGGGACCTTTGCTCATGAATGTCATGCTTGTCAGTTTTCCCCGGGAAAAGCGGGGGACCGCGATGGGGATTTTTGGTTTAGTCATGATTTCGGCTCCGGCGATCGGACCTACCTTATCCGGTTACATTGTCCAATACTACGACTGGCGCCTCCTTTTTGAAATGATCTTGCCATTGGCCATGATCAGTTTAGGACTCGGGATTTGGAAGCTTGAAAATGTCATGCAACAAAACGAAACGGCCACCCTTGATTATTTATCCGTTGTCTTATCTTGTGTTGGATTTGGCGGATTGTTGTACGGATGCAGCTCCGCGAGTGCTGCTGGATGGACCGATCCCATCGTCCTCACTACGCTCATCACGGGAGTAGTCGCCTTGCTTGTATTCGTTGTTCGCCAATTAAAATTGGATGAACCCTTATTGGATTTGCGTGTTTACAAGTACCCGATGTTTGCTCTAGGCTCTGTGATTTCGATCGTAAACGCGGTGGCGATGTTCTCGGGCATGATTTTGACTCCAGCGTATGTGCAAAGCGTACGGGAGATTTCACCGCTCCATTCCGGTTTGATGCTGTTGCCTGGCGCCGTGATTATGGCCTTGATGTCACCCGTTACAGGTAAACTGTTCGATCGATTTGGACCGCGCATGCTATCCTTCATCGGGCTTGGGGTGACTGCCATTTCGACGTACATGCTAGCCCACCTGCAGCTCGATACTAGCTATTCTTATATTATTTTTGTTTATACGCTGCGGATGCTTGGGATGTCTATGGTTATGATGCCGATTATGACGAATGGCTTGAACGAATTGCCAACCCGTTTAAATCCGCACGGTACCGCCATTAACAATACAGCTCAACAGGTATCGGGCTCCATTGGTACAGCGATTCTCGTTACGTTGATGAACTCTGTTACCAAAGCAGAAGCCCAAAGCCTAAGCCTCACGGGCTTAGATCCATCCGCCTTAACGCAGCAAGCCTTATTGGCGGGTATTCAATATGCTTTCTATGCGGCTTTTGCAACGAATATCATTGCCCTCATCCTAGCGTTATTTGTTAAGCGTGTGGATACCAGCAGAGAAACGGTAATCAAACTAGAAAACGAAAGTAAACCTGCATCCAAGCCTGCAGCCATTTCATAGCTAATATCCTGTGAGGCATAAAAAAACCTTGACCGATGAGGTCAAGGTTTTTCGTGTTTTTTTCCGAAACAGCTCAGCCTGCGAATGATTGGGTTTTCCAAGATTCTGGTTTTTTGGATCAGAGTCAAGGAGCAATCATTGGAGTATCTACATTCGGGGCTTCTGCACCAGGAGAAAAAATCATGAAAGAGTTTGGTTTTGCAGTGGAACATGTTGTAGCGCGGGTGGAGAGCATTCTTAGCGTTTAAAGCTGATGATCTTTCAAAATCATGTATAGAGCCGATGTTCCCTAAGCTTTGGGACATCGGTTCTATTCTTTTATGCCATTGATAATGGAGTTCGAAGCATCTAAAAAACCGTTTGAAAAGGCATTCATTTGGTTATACAAAGAAAGAGAATGAAACATGCAATTGGTTGGGTTTCTAAGATTCCGGTTTCTTGGATCAGAGATGGAAAGTGCCCGTTCTGATGGTCTAAGGTGGTGGTAGTTGTTGAACCAAATTCAAAAAATCAGTACAGTCCAATTATTCCTCTTGATGATTTTGCAACAAATCGGGACAACCACTTTATTTGCTATCGGGATCGATGCGAAACAAGATGCATGGATTGTCATTCTTCTATCCATGGTCATCGGATTTCTTTTGATGTGGTTGTATACCGGCATTCACCAGCAATATCCTCACCAAAGCTTGGCGGATATTTTTCATACAGTTTTAGGGAAATGGTTAGCCATTCCATTTATTTTGCTGTACGCTCTCTATTTCTTTTATACAGCATCCTTTAATTTATATGAATCAAGCGAATTGCTTATTTTGTTTTTCCTGCAAGATACACCTTTAAATGCTTTATTGTTAACCACCGTACCCTTGGTCATCATGAGCATCATCTTAGGAGTGGAGGTTATGGGTCGTTCCGCTCAACTCATTGCACCTTATTACATCTTCTTTTTAGTTAGTATTGTTCTATTAAGCGTGATATCCGGTAATGCCGATTTCCGCAATCTGACCCCCATTTTAGAAAACGGAGTGGGGCCTGTATTAAAGGCCATGCCGTTTGTTACATTTTTTCCTTTCGGTGAAGCCGTTGTCTTTCTCATGTATTTTCATATGTTGAATGACAAGGAAAAGGTTCGAAAAACAGCATTCTTTGCCATTGTCTTCGTTGGCATCATGGTCACCATTTCGACTCTTATCATCATCATGGTTCTCGGTGCAGAAGCGGCTGCTCGACAAAACGTTCCCCTGTTTCGGGTGATCAGAAAGATTAATATTGGGGATTTTATACAACGATTAGATGCTTTGGGCGGTGCTGTTCTTTTTATCGGGGGATTTTATAAAATGACCATCTTTTTTAACGCGACGGTAGCTGCAGTCAATTCCTTATTTAAAATCAGGCGTCAATATATTTCTCTTGGTTTATTGTCGGTTGCATGGGTCGTTTTTGTTAAACTGTTTTTTAAAAACTATATCTTTTATAAAGAAGTTGGAACTAACATCAATCAATATTTACTGTATCCTTTTCATATCCTGATCCCCGGTTTCCTGCTCCTCATTATTCTTTTAAAAAAGAGAAGCCAAAAGCCAAGTTAGAGGCAAAAGAAGGGATGGCTATGATTGATCTCCAAGCGTTATTTAAAGCTGGCATTGTTCCCAGTATCCTGGTCCTTGGCGGGGGCCTGGCAAGCCTGTTGTTGTTTTTGGTTACGATTTTTTTCTTCTTTCAATCTTTATTCAAGAGAAAATCGAATCAGAAAAAGCCCTCCTAATACAGAGGATTACCCTATTTAACGCTGTGGAGGAACTCATGCCATATGGGGGAAGGTTGGTTGAGTCAGGTATTCCTATTCGTATAAACTCCTGAATGATCACGCTTTGCGTTCCACCCCACTCCATACAAAAGAACCCGGTGAAGACCGGGTTCCTTATGTTCTGCTTTGAAAAACGATATCCCCACCCAAATATGTGTTTATAACCTGAACGGTATGAATCTTTTCAGGACTCATTTCGAGTATGTCTTGGTCCAGCACAATAAAATCAGCATGATACCCTACAGCTAACTGTCCAACAGAAGGAATCCGTGTGATCTCCTGCGCTGCTTTTGTGTAAAGCATGATGGCCGTTATGACATCTATTTTTTGTTCTTGTCCCGTATCCTCACCATTATAGGCTAGTCGTGTGACCGCAGACTGGATTCCAACAAACGGATTGGCGGGATCCGCCCAAGCGGTCGCAGGGGCATCGGAAGAAATCGCCACTTTTATTCCTGCTTGCAGCATGGTTGGAATAGGGTAGGTGTGCTTTGTTCGTTCGGGTCCAAGGTTATTATGGTAGCTCTCAATTTCTGCAAACAAAAAGATGGGTTGGGTAACAACGGCAATCCCCGTTTCAGCGGCAAGCTGTATGGCCTGAGGTGTGGGCATTGCAGCATGCTCAATCCGAATGGAAGGCGAATCGGATAGCCAGCCTTTTTTCCCATTGAAAGTTTCTATGATTAAGTCAATAGCCTGCTCGCCCATCGCGTGGACAACCAATTGAATCTGGTTCTGTTCGGCTGCCTGGGCAGCAGCTAATAACTCCTCCTTCGTTGTCAATGGGATGCCGTAATTTTCTCCTTCCCCTAAGAATGGCGGATTCACCCAGGCTGTTTTTCCGGAGACGCTTCCGTCTGAGAATAACTTGATGCCGCCAATGTGAATTTGGCTTTCGCTGTTGGTTTTATCTGGTCCCAATTTAGGCTGTTCCTTCAAATCTTCCCACAGGTAATAGAGAACAGTGCGTTGCTTGAGCCCTTTTTTGACAGCTGCCTTATATATGTCTAAGTAATCATCTGGCCCAGTTCGACTAGCAAGGTCTGTTATGGCTGTAATCCCATGCGAAAGCAGGAAAGGACTTAATTCGGCAAGTGATGCAGCGTTTTGCTCAAGAGATTTAGCTGGCATAATACGTTGGACGAGTTCTTTTGCCGATTCATGCAAGATTCCTGTGGGTTCACCATTTGAATCTCTGTCGATTCTTCCCCCTTTGGGGTCTGGCGTATCTTTCGTAATCTCTGCAAGCTCCAATGCTTTACTGTTTACAACTGCAAGATGAGTACATGTCCGGGAAATGAAAATTGGAAAGTCTGACGTGGCTTGATCTAAATCCCAGCGCGTGGGTGTTCTTCGTTCAGACAATTTCCCTTCATCATAGCCCCAGCCTTCGATCCAATGGCCTGCTTCATTGGAATGACATAAATTTCGAATTTGTTCAACTAAATCTGCTATGGAATGAACAAGCGGAGGAGTGCAGGCGATTTGGGCTGAGGCATGGGCAAGCCACAAAGGGTGCAGATGGGCATCGATAAGGCCGGGAAGCACTCGACGGCCTTTAAGGTCAACACAATCTCCTTCTATTTTTTCTAAATCTGATTGCTCTCCAATCCATACGATCCTGCCATCGCGGACGACCATCGCGTTGGCATAGAGTTGTTCTGGATTGGAGGTGAAAATTTTGCCATTGATAAAAGTCTGCGCAGATTGATTACAAATAGCCAATTGTTTTTTCTCCTCTCTTTGAATGAAGAAAGTAGGTTATGTACTGTTTGGGCTGCCCGCCTTTTTTTGAAACCCTAGATAACTCATAATGAAGTAACCCAGGGTTTTATGGTCTATATCAATGATCCGAATTTCTTTGGAAAGTGAAAAGCATATAAGAAGGACAGGAAATCGTCAAAAGGAAGGGACGACTCACCCGCTTGCTCCCCATTTTTTGCAACGCTTGTTCTGATGGCGTTTCCCCATACTTGAAGGCTGTCGTTATTTGGATTGTAAAAGTAAACGCGAATACAGCCGCTGGGGTCAGGAGCTACTCTTTGGATCAGTACGGCATGGGCACCAAGCACTTGACCGGAATGGTTGTAAATAGTGATGCCGGCAGGCTGAGGGAGCCCTTTATTAACATTTGGATTGGATGATGGGTGATAGTATCGGCGAAATTTGGCTTTAAACTCAAAGTCACTATAGACATCAGAAAACCCAGTCCATATTCCTTTTATATGAAAAGCCGGGTTGATCCATTTATGGGGATCCTGACCGATTCTTTTGACGGAATTTAACATTTGAAAATAAATGGAATCTAGGTGAGGAATGAAGATTAATGATATGGTATCAATATGGATCTCATCGACAAGCTGGACAAGCGGAAGCGTATCGGAGGATATGGTTCTTCCTTCAAAATCCATGGTGATTTTTCCATGCTCCAGGAATTGATTAAACATTGCGAGAAGCATGACTGGCTCCTTTTGCGACCAATAACTGAGTGCTCTTGTCGATTGGCACGTGGGATTAAATCCTTGGCCAATCCCTAGCGGCTGTCCTAAGATGCTTATCATTTCCGAGACGAGAAGAGAACGCATTTCATCGGTATTTGTTACTTTATGAACGGCTGAAAGCTTGCTCTTCATCTTATCATGAATAGGAACTTCCATAAGCTTCTTCATTTCTTCTTTGAGTTCATTCGTAAATATATCCCTCTGCAGCAAACGCATTAAACCATAAATGCTTCTTCTCGTTTTTACTGTAATGGCTGAAGTGATTAAAGAAGAAACAAAATGGAGATTCGACTGCAGGTTTTCTTTAGCCGGGAAAAGACCCTTAACTTCATCTTCATAGTGACCAGCCCCTATCGGTGATTCATGTCTAACCAATTTAACGTGATTTCCTTCCCTTTGTGCATAAATGACCACTGGCAAGTTTACACTTATTCCTGTTTTCAGTTCTCCATTGTTGTTTTTGAATTCCGAACAGCGAACCCACAAATAAAATTTGATTAAATCATCCGTTTCTTCCGTATCCAACACTTCATAAACGCTAAATAAATCCCCGCCCATTCTCCTTGATCCGATGTGATCGTTTAAGTATTCTTTCATATTAAATTCGTCAAGAACTGATCGTATATACAACTGATGTCTTAAAAGGTCTTCAAATTGAGGAAGGGAAATCGAATTCTTTAATTGTTCTTGTCGCCTTGGAACGAGAAAAGGCATCACCTTGCCATGATCGATGCTAAATCGGGCATATCCTTCTCCTACAAAGAGTAAGACCTTTTCTCCAAAGGCGGGCTGTTCCTTTTTCGGAACCTTCATCTCACGCAAAAATAAAATATAGGATTTACCTACCTCCAATATAGGATTTTGCCGAAATTGTTCCTTTGGTGTTGCTGCCTGAAAAATATGGATGATATCGGTATTCGTTGTTTTGTTTTTATAATATTTCAGTACTTTGGATTGAAAATTTGTTATCCCTTTTTCTTGATGAACTTCCTTTATACTTTCAATCTTAACTTTAGCAATGATGTCCGACTCTTCAACCAGTCCATCAAATGATTTGGATGGGAGGTTTCCGTTTATCCAGTTTACTTCAGTGGCAGGACTGCTGCTTGTTTCTCTATTCATCATAACAATAAGACAAAGGAGGATAAGGACGGAAGTTAGCGGGAAAAAACGTTTCATTTATGTGAAATCTCCTTTAAAAATTAAGTCTGCATCATCATACCCTTTTTGTTTAGTAGCTACTCCCAAGGAGTTAAAGTGCAGGTCAATTGAATGGGACATAAAAATAAAATGAACAGAATAGTCTCCTATTAGAGGTATATTGGTTCTTCTGGTTAGACCATGGTACCGCTATAAGAAAAGGAGGCTAGTCTTTGAAAAAAATCATTCGAAACGGGACGATTGTTACATCAGGAGATGTGTTTAAGGCAGATCTTCAGTTAGACGGGGAAACCATTACAGTCATTGCGGATCGAATCGATCCTTCACCTGGCGATGAGGTCATCGATGCGAGAGATTGCTTGGTGTTTCCGGGAGGAATCGATGTACATACACATTTGGCTTGGCCTTTTCAAAGCACGGGTACGGCGGATGATTTTGAAAGCGGATCCAGGGCAGCGGCTGTCGGGGGAATTACGAGCATTATCAACTTCACGAATCCAAGAAAAGGGCAAACCTTGCTGGAAAATCTGAAAGAATGGAAAGACAAGGCTAAGCCTTCCGCCATTGATTATGGCTTTCATTCCATATCAGTGAGTTTATGGAAGGGACATTAGATGAGCTTCCCGTCTTGGCTGAAAAAGAAGGCGTCACTTCCATCAAGCTGTTCATGGCTTATAAAGGCGAGCTGATGGTTAATGATTTAGAAATGTATAAGATCATGAAACGGGCAGGCGAAGTCGGCATCCTTACCAATGTTCATGCAGAAAACGGGGATATCATTGATGATCTGATTGCCCAGGCTCTAGCCAAAGGCCAGACTCAACCGATCTATCATTCGTATACCCGTCCTCCCACCTTGGAAGCAGAAGCAACGGAGCGAGCCGTAGCGATTGCAGAAGTGGCTGGGGCTCCCGTCTATATTGTTCATGTCAGCTGTGCCGAGGCACTCTCCCGTGTGGAACAGGCAAAAAAGAGAGGCGTTCAGGCTTATGCGGAAACCTGCCCGCAATATCTGGTGCTAGACGAGAGTTATTTGGGATTGCCTGATTTTGAAGGCGGCAAATACGTTTGTTCTCCGCCGCTGCGCGAAAAATGGAACCAGGATGCGCTATGGCAAGGAATCGGTTCCGGGTTGATTTCCACCGTCGGTTCCGATCACTGTCCATTCCGCTTTGAAGGACAAAAAACGTTGGGGAAAGAAAACTTTGCAAAAATCCCGAACGGTGTTCCGGGCTTAGAGGATATCTTTTCGATTATGTACCATTATGGAGTGGCGGAGGGGCGCATTTCCTTGCAGAAATTTGTCGAGGTGATGTGTACCGGACCTGCCAAGCTCTTTGGGCTTTATCCCAAGAAAGGAACGGTGGCCATCGGAACCGATGCAGACCTTGTCATTATGGATCCACGAAGGTCTCGAATCATCTCACAAAAAACACAATATCAAAATTTGGATTATAACCTTTACGAAGGCAGAGAGGTGCAAGGGGTCATTACGCACGTGTTCTCTCGCGGAGCTTTAATATCAAAGGAAGGGCGGTTTGTGGGGAAGCTGGGACAAGGAAGGTATTTGCACCGAAACAAATATCAGAGCCATGGCAAATTTTAGAGAGGTGGTTTTAAATTGAAACCGGATTTGGCCCCTATCTCTTTTGAACAGACGCGAAGAAGAATGGAACGGCAAATTACGGAACTAGCCCGATTCAATTCTACCCCGGGTGAAGGGGTTACCCGGCTGGTCTATACGGCAGAAGATAAGCAGGCCAAGGATTATGTGAAGGGGGTGATGAAGGAAATCGGCTTAGAGGTGACGGAGGATGCGGTCGGAAATATTTTTGGCAAGCTGAAGGGGCAAAATCCGGATCTGCCCCCCGTATGGAGCGGCTCCCACCTCGATGCCCCGCTGAACAGCGGGATGTTTGACGGGATTGTGGGCGTCATGGGAGCCGTGGAAGCGCTCCGACTCATTAAAGAAAGCGGGATGCCCATACAAAGGGATCTCGTGGCCGTCATTTTTGCTTCCGAGGAACCGACACGCTTTGGTGTAGGCTGTCTCGGAAGCCGGGCTCTGACAGGAAAACTGACAGCAGCGGAACTTCACCAGCTTCGTGATGATCAGGGAATGACGCTGTATGAGGCGATGAAGGAAGGGGGGTACGAACCGGATCAATTGCAGGAAGCCTTGATGGATAAGGGGAAAATCGGCGGTTTTGTCGAGCTGCATATCGAACAAGGAGCGGTCCTGGAGTCGATGCAAAAGGAGATTGGCGTGGTCCATGTCATCGCTGCCCCTACCGAAGTCCAGCTGACGCTTAGGGGGGAACAGCGGCATGCCGGGTCAACGCCCATGTCTTTGCGAAAAGATGCGATGTGCTGTGCAGCCGAAATCATTCTTTCCTTAGAAGCTTGGGCAAAGTCGTCACCAAGTTCACATACGGTGGCAACCGTCGGCCGACTAGAGGCGGTGCCGGGAGCCAGCAATGTCATTCCTGAACGTGTGAACTTAACGATCGATAGTCGAGAAGTGGATCCGGCGCTTAAAATGAAATTTCTTGAAACTTTAGACGAACTCGTATCCAGCATTTGCGAAAAACGGGGGATTTCTTTTGAATTGAACGTAAAAGCCCATGACCTGCCGGTTCAGGCAAGCCCATTTCTGGTAGATACGCTAAGTGGCATATGCACAGCCTTAAAGCTGGACTATCATGTGATGGCCAGCGGAGCCTATCATGATTCCATGCTAATGGCCAATATTGCTCCGTATAGCATGATCTTTGTCCCAAGCCGGGATGGCATTAGCCATGATCGGAGAGAATGGACCGATTATGAGCAGATTGTCAAAGGGGTTCAGGTTCTCACTCATGGTTTATACCAATTGGGAAATGAGGAGGAGATAATATGAGTCAATTGCAAGAAAAAGTGGATTTGGATGCGCTAAACCCGATACCGGAAAAGGATCGCCCAATGGGACCCGTATCCTATATGATGGTTATGTGGTCGTCTGCCATTATTGTCCAGGTAATGGTTATTGGTACGTTTCTATTAAAAAACGGACTGAATCTAGCCCAGACCATATGGGTAGGGATTGTATCCGCCATACTCGTCTCCATCTTTATGACCCTGAATGGAACAGCGGGAATCAAATACGGGATTCCCTTTGCGATTCAAGCGCGCTCCAGCTTCGGATACAAGGGAGCAAAGCTTCCCCATGTCCTGCGTACCATTCCAGCCATCGCCTGGTATGGAATAGGAACTTGGATTGGCGCGATTTCCATCAATACGGTCATGACGATCATCTTCGGAACGCCTGATCTGAAGTATCTCTACTTTTTCTTATTGATCGTCTTGCAAACCTACCTGGCGTATAAGGGTATCAAATCTATAAAATGGTTTGATGCCGTGATGTCCATTATTATTTTCATTATGCTAACCTACTTTTTATGGTCCGTATTTGCCAATGGAAAAATTGACTTTAACCAATATTCGAGCGTGCCGGGCTCCTGGGGCTTTTTATTCTGGGCAGGCGTCGCAGGCGCCGTAGCGAATTTTTCAACCGTCATGCTAAATAGTTCAGATCTTGTGCGTCACATTAAACCCGCTACACAAACATCCAACGCCATCGGAAATTTCGGCGGAATCATTCCGCCATGGATGTTCATGGTTCTTTCGGGCATGATCATTTTTATGGGGACAGGAAATGATGACCCCATCGCCGCACTCGTAGCCCTCTCGCCTAATCCCACATTCGGCATTATTCTTCTGATCTTCATTATTCTGGCTCAGGTCACTTCTAATTTAACGCTCAATATTTTGCCGCCGGCTCTTGTTTTTCAAGATTTATTTAAAATGAAGTGGTCCACGGGCGTCATTCTGACAGGAATCTTATCCTTTGTATCCATGCCGTGGGTTCTGTTTACAAGCGAAATGTTTTTTAAATTTCAAAATGTCTATTCTTCCTTCTTAGGACCCATTCTCGGAATCATGCTGGCGGATTATTGGCTGCTCCGCAAGCAAAGGCTTAACGTAACGGCTCTTTACCATGAAGAAAGCGGTGCGTACCGATATGCAGGGGGGATCAGTCCAGCAGCTTATCTGGCCATGTTTATCGGGGCAGCCATCTCTTTCTGGCAATTAGAGATCGCCTGGCTGGTAGGGCTGCCGTCAGGATTTGTGATTTATTTTATCCTTAAGCAAATGGGCATGGAACGAAAGTATGAACAAGCAGAGCAAACAGCTTCTGGGGAAGCGCAAGGGGTAACTGGCATGTAGGGGGGATCATATTTTGTATAAATCGGTCAAAAAAAGCAAACGAAATTTTGAACTCGTACTCGAACAGATTCAATTCCTGATCATTTCTGGCGCTTTAAAGCCAGGTGACCGGTTAATGCCTGAAAGGGAGTTAGCGGAGCAGCTGAATGTAAGCCGAACCTCCATCCGTGAAGCCCTGCGGATACTAGAAGCATTGGATATCGTTTGGGTTAAGCCAGGGGAAGGGACCGTGATCAAAAAGCCTACACTTCAGGGATTCATCTCTCCCATGGCTTTATTTTTGCAGGAGGACTCAGAAAGTCATTCCAATCTATTTGAAACGCGGATGCTGCTCGAGGCTGGCATAGCCAGACTTGCTGCGACCCGGAGGGGAGACGGGGATCTGCAGCAGATGGCAAGGTACTGCGGCCTTATCCAGGATTCGACGGATCTGGAAGAAGTCATTCAGGCGGATATTGGTTTCCATACCATCATTTTTCAAGCAGCAAAAAATCCGACTCTAACCTCCTTTGCCCGCTTGGTTGGCGAACTGATGAAGCATGGCATTCGAAAAACCCGTGAGGCCCTCTTTTATGAGGAGGGAGAAAACGAGATTTCTTCGGAACAGCATTGGGTAATTTATCAAGCCATATTAAAAAGAGATCCCGATGCTGCTTATCAAGCAATGTATCGACATATCGAATATACGGCGGAAAAGTCCATCTTATTTCGTCAGCTTTCAAAGCGCAGGTATTAATTTTTCAAAAAAAGAACATAACTAACGCGAATCGTTAGGTTTGGAGCAGTTGGATATGGCTGCTCCATCTTTCTTTGCCAGTTAACGAGAAGTATTAAGAAATAACTTATTTTATCAAACATCTCCAAAGAAAAACAGGAAAGGTATGACTACCGATCCTGTCCTTTTCATTCTATTTAATAGAGAATAAGATTTTATTTCTTTTTCAACGACATATATTCACCTAGGCGGGGTCTATTCTGAATAGATTTTCTCCTATTTTAATTGGATATGATACCCCGGATCATCCTTTATTGACCGGATCATCATGCAGGTCATGGTTGTAGCGAGTCCGGCTGCGATTACGATCACCTGCAGGTAAATGAGACCGAATCCGGCAATAAACAGACCAAAGGACATGGTAAACGGCAAAATCGAAGGGGATGGCATATGAATATCTCCCAACGGTTCGGCAGGGATCATTTCTTTTCGACTCGCCATTTTTTCCGACCAGAACGCATCAAGCGAACGGACGAGCGGAAGCTGCCTAAAGTTATATTCCGGAGGAGGAGAAGGGATGGTCCATTCCAACGTTCTTCCATCCCAAGGATCATACGAGGCCATTTGCCCCTTAAACGAAGTCCAGACAATATTGTACAGCAGGATAAGAACACCAGCCACCATAAGAAAAGAAGCGATTGTACTCTCAAAGTTAATGAAATCGAGCCCCTGATTGGCCAAATAGGTATAGATTCTGCGCGGCATTCCTATTAACCCAGCCAAGTGGAGTGGCAAGAATGTGCCGTGGAATCCAATGAAGAATAGCCAGAAGTGCCATTTTCCTAAGGTCTCATTCAACAATTTTCCAGTTATTATAGGCCACCAATAATACAGGTGCAAATATGCCAAACAGCACACCGCCAATAATCACATAGTGGAAATGAGTAATCACTAAATAGGTGTCATGATATTGATAGTCCGCAGGAGCAACGCTGAGCATCGGTTCCAACGGTAAAAACTGTACCCGCTTCCATGTTCGGCTATCTGCTCAGCTGTTATTGGTGCTCCGGTATTTGGAGTGCAATATTTATTGGATTGGCTTTTCTATATATCCCGAATATTTCCATGCCGATTATTTTTGTCCTGTCTATAGCCGGGGCGGCTTCGATCATCGAAACTTTTGTAGGTGTGGGGATCAGGTCGGTGGATTTTCTTTCAAGCAAACTAGGAAAATAAACTATAGAATCAGGGAGTTCCCTGTAAAGGTACCAAATTTATTTGGTACTTTTTTCATTTATGATTTCAGTTAACATAGTCCTATAGCCATTAATATGGATAAAAGGAGATAGGTCATGAAAAAACGTGTTCGAAATACCCCTGCTTTTACCTTCCTCGCATGGGCTGCGTTCGCCTTGGCGTGTACATTCTTCTTTGTAGGAATATACAACATGGATGCCCCGCTTGTAGAAAAAGGCTACTACAGTGTAACCGGACTGTTCCTTATTTTTAGCTCATTCGTATTACAAAAAGTGATTAGAGATAATCAAGAAGATGGAGAGGAAATGATGAAAGATCAAGATATCCCCTAGATAATAACAGCCGCTTATATAAGCGGTTTTTGCTTTATAAAACGTAGTTAAAATTGTAACTCGATGTCCACGAGTGGATGCTCCTGCAATATTCTGCTAGAAATTGAGGCAGAATATACTATCCTATGTAAAGCTGGCACCAATTTTTAAGCTGCCCGTCACCATGGAAATTAAATTATCGACCTCATTTTTACCTGCTCAAAGAGGCGCAGCATTTGTTTCGCATAGCGGTATAAAATTTTTCCTGCAGCAGTGGGTGTCACGTATTTAAATGTTTGAAGGACCCATTTCGCCCAGTCTTTTTTCCGGATTGCGGATCTGAAGACTACCAGCCGGCTGAATAGGGCCCTATTTTTATAGCATTATATCTCAACCATAAGCATTTGTTATAGTCATCATTTCAAATCCTCATTTCTCATCTCTTAAAAACGTTGATATACTCCTAGTAACAAGTAGCAAACTATTCCAATGGAATAAATAAGAGTTAAAAGAAAGCGAGGAGTGAAGATGAATCTAAAATCCCTTGAACAGGCATTCACCCAGTTGGTAAAGTATTTCGAATGGATGCTTGCGGGCATCATCATAGTTGCTGTTGTTGCGGAAGGCACAATGCTTATCTATGATCTATTCAGCTATATAATGGAAGGGAAGATCATGGAGAGATTTCAGGACTTTTTGGCGCATGCCCTGTTGTATATTATTGGATTGGAAGTCGCTCTCATGCTCATCAAGCACGATATGACACTGGTCATGGATATTATCATTTTTGCGATTGCCCGTAAGATGATCATCTTAAATGTGCATATGTGGGAGATTCTAGTCGGCATCTTAGCCATCCTGATCCTTTACTATCTTAAGTGCTATGGACTGAGCTGCCGATTTTTCCCAAGTCGAACTTGACTTTTCAAACTTGGTGATACAACTCATGCGACTCATTCAGATCGATTTAACAAATTTACGATGACACAAAGAAAGCCAATGAACCGTCATTGGCTTTTGGTCCTATAACTCCCGCTAGCGTAGCAATGCCCATTAAAAGTCCGGACATAAGCCCACTTCGTTCTGGAAAAATACGGTTCACGATCTATGGGCCAAGCGTAAACATGATGGTTACACCGACCCCCTTTAGAGCGAGAAGAAGATCTTTACTCATTCAAAAATCAATTACACATCCTATCATTGGGCTAATGAACCTAAGACAAGCCATAAATTTTATTGTATTACATGAGCACCGTCATATGGAGCAAATTAAGGAAATTTTATTACACTAGGTATTCGGTTGCTGGGGAGCGAGTCGAGTGGATTTTCTGATTTCAGGGAAAGACGAAAAGAAAAAGAACAACATTGTCATTGTGGAGCTTAAGCAATGGGAGCAGTGGAGGCGGTTCATGGAAAAGAAGCCATTGTCAAAACGGCCATGAACCGGGGGATGATTGAAACCACGCATCCTTCCTATCAGGCTTGGTCTTCAATCTCAAAAACAACAAGTCCCGCATCGTCGCCGGCTATTGCTGGGATTGGATCAAAGAAGGCAAAAACAACCCCAACGTCTATGATATTGTTCTGCCAAAATATAATTTCCACATGAGCTGGAATCTTGGAAACTCCGAAACGTGGGGCATTGATGAGCGGTCTGTGGAGGTAGCCGGTTGCATCCATACTTGTCAGGGACTTGAATTTGATTATGTAGGCGTGATCATTGGAGACGACATGCATTATGTGGATGGTCAGGTCATCATTGACCCGACGAAACGTGCTAAAACGGATTCTTCCCTGAAGGGCCTAAAAAAATTACAAAAAGAAAACCCTGAAGAAGCCAACCGGTTAGCCGATGAAATCATCCGCAAAACTTATCGAACACTCATGACGCGAGGGCAAAAAGGCTGCAGAGGCTCCCCAGACTTGATTGTTGAGGTTCTTTCTCCATCCACATCAAAACTCGATAATATATTCCAAATCAGAGAATGCTGGACCCGACTTACACCTTAACCCTGTGGGAAAACAGTCTTCCCGCTTGGGTTCTCTACTCCCATACTGCCCAAAGGTATACTCGCATGGCTCTTTTCATCCTCACCCATCATACCATGAACCATAATGTATCACTTTATGAATAATGGAGGGATATACGTGTCTCTTAAGAAGAGGACATTTCAAACCAGACAAGTACATTTGACAGGGTTTGGTCTGCTAGCGATGATGAACGATACTGTATCCGTTAGATCGTCCGTCCAATGTGGCGGGTGGGGATGAGTGACAGGTGATGGTTCCGTTTTGGAAATTACGGTAGGTCATTTGAACCCATTGGACTCCGCCTATCAGTGGGGCTCGCTGGTCTTTAAGAGAGCACTGGAAAGCTACTCAAGGAGTCGCATACGCGTCCGCGTCCTCCCTCTCTTGAACGTAAGCGGCGGACAATTGATCCAAGCGGTACGGGAAGGAAAACTCGATATAGGCGTAACAGCCTCCGGGCCCATTGGCGAGCTTGTTCCGGAGGCGAATGCCTTTGATTTTCCTTATCTGTTTAGAAGTCGTCAGCACGCCTACCGGGTATTGGATGGAGAGATTGGCAACGAGGTCAGCCGAGCCATCAGGAAGGTCGGATTGCGAAATTTGGCTTGGTGGGAAAATGGCTTTCGTCATATTACAACAACAAGAAAACCGATCCGTAAACCCAGTGATCTGAGGGGACTGAAATTTAGGACCTTGGATAATCCCATCTATCAAACCTTGTTTAGGTTATGGGGAACCGAACTTTCTTCCATACCTTTCCCCGAACTCTATGATGCCTTAAAAAGCGGAAGGGTACACGGTCAGGAAAACCCGTTGGGATTTATCATCCCCAACCGGTTTTATGAGGTACAGCGTTATTTGACGTTGACGGGCCACACTTACAGCCCTGCTTTGTTTGTCATGAATTCATCGGGATACGAACGCATTCCAGACCCTCTAATGAAAATCATTCTGCAAGCCGCAAAGCTTGCTCGTGATTACGAAAGGAACTACCTAAGAAAAAATCAACAGGCCTTCCTGCGGATCGCCCAAAAAGGCGGGATGCGCATCCTGACCAAGAAAGACATTGATTTTTCGGCGTTCGTTCGTACTTCTAGGAAGTTGTATGCAAGACTCGGAAAACCGTACGAAGAGATCCACCGAAGAATTCGCTTACTTTCCCCTCTCGTTCCATGAAGGGGATGGCTACAGTATCGGAGTGAATGTCGGCGAATATGGAGGACAAACCGTGATGCATCTTCATTTCATCTCATACCTCGATATAAAGGAGATATAGAGGACCCGCGGGGAGGAATCCGAAAAGCGATCCCGAATCTAGGCAATCCAATAAAAGCATGAACCCCTCATGGATGTTGGCACCGGGGTTGACGTAGGGCATTTGCAGCCGTACGCGAGACCGATTTGCCTGGTCATATGATAAGACTATAAGATTCATAATATGAAGAAGTAATAACAAAGAGGGTTACTCAAAGCTGTCAAAACACGGCATTTGGGGGACCCTCTTTTTTATCCTTATGACATCTGATATACGAAAAAATGGTTTATTTTTTTACTTAAAAAAATGCCATTGTCTTGATCAATCAATTATCAATGCTAATATTAGAAATTTTTTGTTGTATCCAGAGGCCTGCCGGATCTACAGGGATACAGGTTAAAGATATTGCATGCAACATCTTGCATACCCTGCAATAAATTGCAGATAAAGAAACAAAAAAACGAGAGTAATTGTGGTAACGATTACAAGGGATTTTTTGGTATTAATCTTGCAAAAGAAAAAAATAGATCTATTAAATTTAAATATGCATTATTAAGTCCTTAGGGAGGATAAAGAAATGATATTACAATCTATGAAAAAGTATGATTACGAACAACTAGTTTTCTGCCAGGATAGAGAGTCCGGATTGACAGCTATTATCGCCATTCATGATACCACCCTGGGACCTGCTCTGGGTGGAACGAGAATGTGGACTTATGCACAAGAGGAGGATGCCATCATGGATGCTCTTCGTTTGGCCAGAGGAATGACTTATAAGGCCGCAGTTGCCGGATTGAATTTAGGCGGGGGAAAAGCCGTCATCATCGGCGATCCGCGCACAGATAAGAATGAACAAATGTTCCGCGCTTTTGGCCGCTTTATCGAAGGGCTGAGCGGACGTTACATTACGGCTGAAGATGTCGGTACAACAGAAGGTGACATGGATTTGATTCGTGAGGAAACCAAGTATGTGACAGGCGTTTCACCTGCTTTCGGCAGCGGAGGCAATCCCTCTCCGATTACCGCCTATGGCGTGTACAGAGGGATGAAGGCGGCAGCTTACGAAGCTTTCGAATCCGAGAGATTGGCCGGCAGGGTTATAGCCGTACAGGGGTTGGGCAATGTGGCTTACCATTTGTGCCGCCAGCTTCACGAGGAAGGGGCTAAGCTGATTGTTACGGACATTAACATGGATCGTGTCAATTGGGCGGTTCGTGAATTCGGCGCTCTGGCCGTTGGAGTTGAAGACATTTATGGCGTAGATTGCGATATTTTTTCACCCTGCGCGCTAGGAGGGGTCATTAATGATGAAACGATTCCCCAGTTTAAAGCGAAAGCGATTGCCGGGGCGGCCAATAATCAGTTGAAAGAGGAATACCATGGGGATCTTGTGGCGGAAATGGGGATTGTTTATGCACCGGATTATGTGATCAATGCGGGCGGATTGATTCATGTCGCTGATGAGCTTTTGGGCTATGACAGGGAGCGGGTCATGAAAAAAGTAGAAATGATCTATGATACTACCCTTCAGGTGTTTGAGATTGGCAAGCGCGATCAGATCCCGTCTTACTGTGCTGCCGACAGGCTCGCCGAGGAAAGAATCGAGAGCGTTAAAAAATACAAACTGGAGGTACATGCGTAATGGCAGCCAATGAATTTGATCTCGTTGTCTTAGGGGGCGGAACCGGCGGTTACGTTGCTGCTATCCGCGCCAGCCAACTCGGAATGAAGGTAGCGGTAGTGGAAAAGGACAAGCTGGGCGGCACATGCCTGCACCGCGGATGCATTCCGAGCAAGGCGCTTCTCCGTTCGGCCGAAGTCTATCACACCATGACCCGCAGTGCTGAATTTGGTATTGAGGCAGCGGATATTTCGGTTAATTTTCTAAAAATGCAGGAGAGAAAGCAGAAAATCGTAGACCAGCTTCATCAGGGCGTTCAATACCTGATGAAAAAAGGCCATATTACTGTATTTCATGGTGAAGGAAGGGTCATGGGGCCATCGATTTTCTCCCCACAGGCGGGAACAGTCGCCGTTACCAGGCCGGATGGGGAATCCGAGATCCTGGTTCCGAAGTTTTTGCTGTTGGCTACGGGCTCCAGGCCGCGCCTTCTTCCAGGAATGGAAGTGGACGGGCGGTATGTATTAACCAGCGATGAGGCTCTCCAGCTGGATCAGCTGCCCAAGTCCGTCATTGTCGTAGGCGGAGGGGTGATTGGCATCGAATGGGCTTCCCTGCTCAGCGATTTGGGCGTTGAAGTGCAAATAGTAGAATTTGCCGATCGCATCCTTCCTTCAGAAGATGCGGATATCAGCAAAGAAATGACCCGATTGCTGAAAAAACGCAAGATTCAAATCCATACGGGAGCCAGGGTGCTTCCGGAAACGATGCTGAAAGATGAAGGAATGGTCTATATCCAGGCGGAGAAAAAAGGGCAGTCTATCGAGCTCAAGGCAGAAAAATTGTTGCTGTCCGTCGGACGGGTGGCGAATGTGGAGAACATCGGGATCGAGAATACGGAAGTGAAAGTTGAACGAGGCGTCATTCAAGTAAAAGACCGTTTCCAAACGGCTGAACCCCATATTTATGCCATCGGTGATGTCATTGGCGGCCTCCAGCTGGCTCATGTCGCCTCCCATGAAGGAATGATCGCGGTCGAGCATATGGCCGGACGGAATCCTCACCCAGTCGATTATGACAAGGTGCCAAAGGTGACATACAGCAGGCCGGAGATTGCCAGCGTGGGATTCACCGAAGAAGAAGCCAGACAGAAGGGATTAAATGTCAAAACCGGCGTGTTTCCGTTCAAAGCGATTGGCAAGGCTTTGATCCATGGAGAAAGCGATGGGTTCGTGAAGATTATCGCCGATGAAAAAACCGGTGACCTGCTAGGGGTACATATGATCGGCCCGCATGTGTCCGACTTGATTGCTGAAGGAGCATTAGCAAGGGTGCTGGATGCCACTCCATGGGAAATCGCCCATACTATCCATCCTCATCCCTCCTTATCGGAGATTATGGGAGAAGCGGCGCTGGCAGTGGACGGGAAAGCAATTCATGCTTAAAGGTAGGTTTGATAGATGAAAGTTTACTAGATACGAAAACGAGGAGGAATCTTTCATGCATGCAGAAGGCCCCATCATGGTGAAGAGCAAGCACCAAGCCCTAGGTTTATCCGATCCGCAAGTTCTTGATATGTATTACTATATGGTCCTGTGCCGCAAGATTGATGAGCGGATGTATCTTCTCAACCGGGCAGGCAAAATTCCGTTTGTCATTTCCTGCCAGGGTCAGGAAGCAGCTCAAGTAGGGGCAGCTTTTGCCTTCGATAAGTCTAAAGATTTCCTCTGCCCTTATTACCGGGATATGGGTGTCGTTACGGTATTCGGGATGACCGTAAAGGATTTGATGCTTTGCGCGTTTGCCAAGGCGGAAGATCCGAACAGCGGCGGTCGGCAAATGCCCGGGCATTTCGGCGGTAAAAAGTATCGCATTTTAACCGGCTCCAGCCCAGTAACCACACAGGTGCCCCATGCGGTGGGCATGGCTTTGGCCGGCAGGATGGAAGGAAAGGATCTGGCTGTATTCACATCCTTTGGGGAAGGGTCAAGCAACCAGGGTGATTTCCATGAGGGGGCAAACTTCGCCGGAGTCCATAAGCTGCCCGTGATCTTCTTTTGCGAAAACAATAAGTATGCCATCTCTGTTCCTCTATCCAAGCAGGTTGCCTGCGAAAGTATTGCCGACCGAGCTAAAGGCTACGGCTTTCCGGGTGTCAGCGTAAACGGAAATGACCCGCTTGCCGTCTACCAAGTGATGAAAGAAGCGGTTGATCGGGCGAGAAGAGGGGAAGGGCCGACACTGGTCGAGGCTGTCATGTATCGGCTGACGCCTCACTCCAGCGATGATGATGACCGCGCCTATCGTTCCCGCGAAGAAGTGGAAGAAGCGAGAAAGAACGATCCGATCCCGCTCTTTAACCGTTATCTTAAGGAAGCTGGCGTGCTGGATGAAGCGAAAGAGAAAGAAATTCATGAGCGGATTATGCGGGAAGTCGATGAGGCGACCGACTATGCCGAAAGGGCACCGTATCCGGCACCGGAAGATACACTGAAACACGTTTATGCGGAATAGGGGGAAATAAAAGATGGCAGTCATGACTTATATTGAAGCCGTTACACAAGCCTTGCTCGAGGAAATGCACAAGGACAAGCGAGTATTTGTTTTAGGGGAGGACGTTGGTGTTCGCGGCGGCGTATTCAGAGCCACTCAGGGTCTTTATGAAGAATTCGGCGAACAGAGAGTGATCGATGCCCCGCTGGCTGAATCGGCGATTGCCGGCGTGGCGATCGGGGCGGCGGCTTACGGAATGAGACCGGTTGCGGAAATGCAGTTTGCCGATTTTATAATGCCTGCGGTCAACCAGATTGTAAGCGAAGCGGCAAAGATGAGATACCGTTCCAACGGGGATTGGAATTGTCCACTTGTCGTCCGAGCGCCGTACGGAGGCGGCGTTCATGGAGCATTGTACCATTCGCAAAGCGTAGAGGCCATGTTTTGCAACACGCCCGGACTGAAAGTGGTTGCGCCGTCCACCCCTTACGATGTGAAGGGTTTGCTAAAAGCTGCCATTCGCGATGAAGATCCCGTACTTTTCTTTGAGCATAAGCGATGCTACCGCTTGATCAAGGGAGAAGTACCTGATACCGATTATACGGTTCCGATCGGCAAAGCGGACGTGAAACGGGAGGGGACAGACATTACCGTCATCTCTTATGGTCTTACTCTGCATTTTGCCCTTCAGGCGGCGGAAAAATTGGCCCAGGATGGATACAGTTCCCACATTTTGGATTTGCGCACCCTCTATCCGCTCGATAAGGAATCCATCATTCAGGCAGCCCGCAAGACAGGGAAAGTACTTATTATCCATGAGGACAACAAGGAAGGCGGAGTCGGTGGTGAGGTTGCGGCCGTGGTCGCAGAAGAGTGCTTATTTGAACTGGATGCTCCGATCAAACGCCTATGCGGACCAGATGTGCCGGCTATGCCGTACAGTCCGCCGATGGAGAAGTTCTTTATGTTAAATCCAGATAAAGTCTATACAGCGATGAAGGAATTAGCTGAATTCTAGAGGGAGCAGGAGGAGAAACAATGGCAGAAAAAGTGTTCATGCCCCAGCTGGGGGAAAGCGTGACGGAGGGTACTATTTCCAAGTGGCTGGTGAAAGCGGGGGATCAAGTAAAAAAATATGATCCGATTTGTGAAGTGACCACCGATAAGGTCAATGCCGAAGTGCCGTCCACCTTTTCCGGAACAATCTCGGAAATTGCAGTGCAGGAAGGCGAAACGGTAGCGGTTGGAACCTTAATATGCTGCATAGCCGCTGAAGGCGAAGCAGCATTACCGGTGCCTTCTGCACCGATTCCCGTGCAAGCCTCAACCGAATCATCTGCATCCAAAGAAGAGGAACCGATCAAGCATCGATATTCCCCTGCCGTGCTGAAGCTGGCCCAAGAGTATGGTCTGAATCTTGGAATGATCAGCGGAACGGGAGCAGGCGGCAGAATCACCCGTCAAGATGTACTGGAGATTGCGGAAGGCAAGAGGCAGATGGCTGCGACTGCCGTCGCCGAGCCGGTACCGGCCGTTTCCGCCGCAAACGTTGCTGTATCCGTCGCTGCGCCGCCGACAGCACAGGCTGTGGCAGCCCCAGTTAAACCGGCAGCAGCTATGATACCGGGCAGCCCGGGGGATCAGGTGATCCCGGTTTCCGCGATCCGCAAGACGATCGCCAACCGTATGGTACAGAGCAAGCACGACGCGCCGCATGCCTGGACGATGGTGGAATGCGATGTGACGAATCTAGTAAACTACCGCACCCAAGTAAAGAATGAATTCAAGAAACAAGAAGGGATCAATTTGACTTACCTGCCTTTCTTCATTAAGGCTGTAGTGGAAGCGCTTAAGGAATTCCCGATTCTCAATTCCCAATGGGATGCAGACAAGATCCTGATGAAGAAGGCGATCAACATTTCGATTGCTGTGGCTACAGACGATGCCTTGTTTGTGCCTGTTATTAAAGATGCTGATCAAAAAAGCATCTTTGGCCTGGCGAAAGCGGTGGATGACCTGGCCAAGAAAACGCGTGGGGGCAAGTTAACCGTGGAGGATATGACAGGGGGCACATTTACCGTCAATAATACGGGCTCGTTCGGATCGGTCCTGTCTACCCCGATTATTAATCAACCGCAGGCGGCGATCTTGAGTGTCGAAGCGATTGTCAAGCGACCGGTAGTCATTGACAATATGATTGCCATCCGCGATATGATGAACCTCTGCCTGTCTCTTGATCATCGCGTACTTGATGGGTTAGTGTGCGGGCGTTTCCTTCAGCGTGTCAAGCAGAAGATCGAAGGCTTTGGCGAGGATACTAAGCTGTATTAGGCAGACAGGGAGATAGGACGGATCACAAGTTGGAGTACTGGAGTCGGGGCCTTCCGGCTCCCGCCCAACCTGCATGCATGATCCGCAAATGTGGTTAGATTATCCCGATTCTTAAACATGAACGGGAGGGGGAGGATACAATGAAGCAATTATCCGGAAAAGAAATGATAGCTATAGGATTGATGTTATTTGCCCTGTTTTTTGGTGCGGGCAACCTCATCTTTCCCCCAGCTCTAGGACAGGAGGCGGGAACAAGTCTTTGGGTTGCCATGGTGGGATTTTTGATTACTGGGGTAGGGCTGCCGCTTTTATCTGTAGCCGCCGTTGGGATGGCAGGGGGCAGTTTGCAAGCCTTAGCTAATCGGGTTCATCCTGTTTTTGGAATCGTTTTTACGATTGTTATTTATTTGGCCATCGGTCCGCTTTTCGGTATTCCGCGAACCGGTACAGTTGCTTTTGAAATGGGAGCATTCCCTTTTTTGCCAGAGGAAATCCGATTGCAGCCCTCAGCACTTTTTCTGTACTCGGTTGTATTTTTCGGCATCACATTTTGGCTTTCTATCCATCCGTCCAAGCTTGTCGATCGAATCGGAAAAGTATTGACACCCCTATTGTTGGGAACTATCGCCTTATTGGTTATCAAAAGTTTCATCTCGCCGATCGGTGAGTTGGGAAATCCGGAGCCAGCGTATCAGGAAGCGCCTTTCTTCAAAGGGTTCATTGAAGGATATTTAACCATGGATACGATTGCTGCTCTCGTATTCAGCGTGGTTGTTATTTCCGCCATTGAAGAACGGGGCATAAAGGACCGTAAAGTGTTGGCAGCAACGACGTTGAAGGCGGGAATGATCGCCGGGGCGGGTTTGGCCCTTGTCTATCTTTCGCTTTCTTTTCTTGGAGGCTCCAGTTCTGAAATCCTTGGTGTTTCCGAGAATGGCGGGGAAATTCTCTCGAACGTAGCCTACCGACTATTTGGCTCGTCCGGTACCATGCTGCTTGGACTGGCTGTAACGTTGGCCTGCCTAACGACATCGGTCGGATTGGTTGCAGCATGCGGGAGATTTTTTGCGAAAATTTTTCCCGTCGTTTCCTATAAAACAATCATTAGCATTTTGACTCTTTTTAGTGCACTGGTGGCTAATATCGGATTGACGCAGATCATCAATCTTTCTGTTCCTGTTCTGATCGGCATATATCCGCTCGCGATCGTGTTGGTCTTGCTGTCTTTTTTTCACCATCGCTTTAAAGGGCACGCAGAGGTTTATCAAGGAGCTTTGATCGCAACTATTTTTGTCAGTCTGGTGGACAGCATGAGTCAAGCCGGTCTTAGAATGGAAACGATCATTTCGATTTATCAACAATATCTCCCGTTATATGTGGTAGGCATTGGATGGGTCATTCCAGCTTTGGGCGGGGCTGTTTTAGGATACCTTGTGGCTAGACTCAAGAGAAAAGAAGGGAAAGCAAAAAGAGATCCCGTGGAAAAGGTGGGTTAAGAGCGAGGTGGTGGAATGAATGGAAGTCAAGGTGTTATTCTACAATCGTCCAACTGTACTGGTCCGTTTGGTCGGTTTATTCTCAAAACCAGGATTCAATATAGACAACATGGTAGTCAGCCCTTCCGAACAACAAGAGTTATCTAATATGCTGATTATGGTCGAGGGTAATCAAGAGGAACTTCACCTTATTTTTAACCAAATAGAAAAACTGCACGATGTCATCAAAATTGATCGAGTAGATTGATTAGTTGATAATAAGATTCCCCCTTCTAAAAATAATGTTATGGGGGCTTCGACCATAATGCTCTGGGTTTTCGTGCTGCTTTAATGGCGAAAACCCCACCTGTTATCACCGGAAACAGGGGCTTTGGAAGTCATTGAAAATGGCTATGTGAATCAATAATAGGCAACGGTTGAGGGAGCAGGCGAAAAAATATATCGCGTACCCCACTCATCCTCGTGCTGGGGGTCTTTCTAGCGACATATTTATTCTTTTTTTGCTAAAAAAACTGAAAGCTTTTTATAACCCTCGGATTCTTGTAACATACCTTTTTCTTTATAAAGTTTACTTAGCCAACGCACGGGATCAATGGCATTCGGATGTAACTCCATTTCCCATGTGAAGCACTCAATGGATTGATCCAGCAGACTAAATTGATAATATAATTCACCTAACTTAGTAAGTTGATCTGTATTTTGCGACAAACATTCGAGTTGATCTACTTCATCAAGTACATGAAGATTTGGACTGGTTTGTCTTATGGGCTGTAGCCATTTTTTTACTTCAGTAGGATTATTCTGTTTAAGAAGGCTAATCACGATACGGCGGACTATATCTTCCTTTTTTTCTGGGTGATCGGGATATAATTTACTAATTAATTTGTTCATATTTCTTACGTTGGTTAGAGTAGAGGAATCTACACCATCTAACATAGATTCGATCATTTCGGTATGCATAGCTGGTGGATAAGGCGATTGATTGGCGATAAGCTGCAAAGCTTCATGAAACAGTTTGAGATGGATTTGTTCCCGAAGGATATCTTCTGTAAAAAGAGTATACTCAGGTGAACAAGCCATCAAAAACTTTAAAGCTTCATATCGTTCTTCATGCTTTAATTGATTTTTCAACAATTCGATAAACTGTTCATAGCTATAAAAATCATGTTTTACCTCAAACAGATGAATAAATAATACCAGTTGGTCAAGATGGCGTGACTGTTGTTTGAGTAATTCATGCAGCTTAACTTCATATTTCCGTTCATTACGATGGTGATAATAGAATCTTTCCTTGGACAGGGAATCTTGTTCTAGAAGAGAAGTGGGATTGGTTTCCTCCATTTTCCGATACTTTTCAAACTCTGGAGTTCCAATCAATTGCTTCGTTGTTTTGGTTTTTGGTGAGAAGTGAAGTAATACTTTTGCGGTCTGGTAAGCCTTAAGAAATTGGCCATTCCGTCTAAAATGATTAAAGATTTCACGGATAACAGCAATGAGTTGTTGCTTTTGAATAAAAGAGTCCATACGGGTTGCAGCAATGGCAATTTCCTGAAGGGAAAGATCATTCTGTAATTCAGTAAATAGATTGTTTATATTTGGAATATGCGCCTTTCGATTTTTGGGTAGTAAGACGGAGAAGAGAGGATGAGAGGGGGAAATGATAATTCCTTGCTGAAATACCTCATCAATGAACGTGCTTTCTACTACTTGTTTGATTTTCCCTCCGCCAAGCAATATATTTTTGAAGTAGATCAAATAAAAAACCGAGTCATTCAAATCGTTAATCTCCAACACTCTAGTCTGAAGATAAATTCCGATTCGAACAACTCGGCCCTGAAAGGTCTCATGTGAGGGTTGAAAGCTCCATTTCATGGTGTGTAAATTAGTCATTTTCGATGCCTCCTTTTTTACAACTATATCACAATATAAATTTTAAAGGCAATCATTTGGAAGTATTTACCTATATGGAAAAATTAGGAAAAACAGTGAACTTGACAATAGTGTTTTCATCAGTTTTCACCTAAATCATTAATAGTATTTAGCTTAAAATAAAGTAAAAGTAAAAAGTTTAAAGCCAAGTCTTTTAGTTGTTGTTAGGAACGGGATTCGAAAGTAAAGAGCTTTTTGACTTACTAACAAATTGATTAGGTGATATAAATGAATGAGCAGCTTAAAGGATTCCTGCATGATTTAGTTTTCTTGCTTCATGAAAAATACAATGATACTTTACAAAACAATGAGAAAGAAACAGAGAACGGTAAAAGAATTTTTTGTTGCAACTTACTTGGTGGGAGTCTTATTTACACTGATTAGTATCTTTTTTGCTAAAAATAGTATGGATAGAAATACATTCGGCAGTTACTTCGAAAAGGGTTGCTACGGCAGCCCTTGTTTGTTATTCCGCTCCCTCGTAGAATAGTGAAATAATAAGGTTCTTATTAATGTCCATTCATAGGATGAAACTTGTTTTACTACCAAGTCGTATGTTTACTGCGAAAAGTTATTCAACAAAGATTTAGCATATTTTAACAAGTTAACGAATGGATTTAGCTAAACCGAAGGACGGAGATCGATAGTTCAAAAGGGCAACCAAACAAACAAGGGCCTCTTCACCAACAAATACTGTTGGGAGAAGCCCTGTTGATGTTTGGCTCGAACCGGTTAGGATTGAGTCGTTCTTTTTTTACTTTGTGATGTCATCCAGCTTTTGCTTTTTTTCTTCCCAATGATTGATGTGATCCGTTTGATCTAACTCAATTGTCACATCGGTTACTCCCTCTTGAGAGAGAATTTGTTTTTCTAACCGGTCTTTAATAGCATCTGCGTGGGCTATGGTAAGGGAAGGGTCAACTTCAATTTCAAGCTCTGCATGAAGCTCTTCTCCTTCGCGAAGAACTACGATCCTTTGAATATCTTTTACGTCTGAATCTTTCATCAAAAGTTCTCCAATGCGAGCTTCCATGGTATGGTCTGCTTCACCGATCGCTCCAGATACATTATCCAAGAAAACGCGGCTCACTACGTAAAACATGGATATACCGATAATCACGGAGGCCAGTCCTTCCGCTTGCACAAAAGGAGTAAAGTGACCAAGGAGAACGGCTATAATCGCAAGAACTCCTCCGCTTGATGCCACCATATCTTCCATAAAAACAAGACGTGTCGCTGGTGAAGCTTTTTTAAGGTGCTTAAAACTTGTGCCGATAACCGCTAGTCCTTTTGCTTCTACACCTACTTCGGCCACCACATACTTCATCGCCTTGTATAAGACGAAAAACTCAAGCACCACTCCAATGCCGAAAACAGGTAAAAGAATGTAAAGCTGTCCGCCTTCTATAGGGTGTAAAATGTGGTGTATGCCTTCTTTAACCGTTTCATAGCTCATAATGGCAACGACAAGCACGGCTGCAAGGCAAACTAGATTGACTACACGGCCAAAACCATTCGGAAAACGATCGGTTGGTGCCTTTTTGGAAAGAGCGGTTCCTATATAGACAAAACCTTGATTGGCGGAATCTGCAAGGGCATGCATAAATTCCGCAAACATGGCCGTACTGCCTGTCAAAAGCCATGCTCCCCCACGAAGTAAAGCAATGAACAAATTGACGACCGATGCGATAAGGGATGACTTGTTTCCATGTTTTAACAATTGGAACATAAAACTCCTCCTTACTATTATGTCTTACCAATTTTATCAAATAAAACCAAGAATTGCTTATTTGTTGTGAACCACGATGATTGGCGGGATTGCTACCGAGGAGCAACGAAGTAAGTGAGATTAATTATATTATTCCGGTAACGGGATTCGATAGTTCCACATCGTGGGCTGTTTCCACAGTCCTTTTTTTATTGAGCTATTGGGCAGATTAGCGCAATAAAAACATAAAAAAAGAGCGACCTTCCATGGGTGGCTCCGTTAAATTTGTTTTCTTCTTACGAGATAATATCTTATATAATTCCAACACCTACGAAAATTCCTATAATACCTAACCAGACACCACCGAGCAAATGGTTTGAGTATATAACACCAATTGTCCCAAAGTATGCTCCAAATACAAATGGAATTGCATCGTATGGTGAAATAACACCACTAGAATCTTTATATGCGTCCCATATGCCGAACATATAAATACAAGGGTAAAACATTAGCCATTGATAATTTGAATATGTAATTGCTTGCGTTATGTCTCCGTGGAAACTTGCAATGATGACTTCGTTTAAATTAGATTGGAGGTTAATCAGAAATTCCAATACAATCAGTAACAGACCTTTTAAAAACTTACCGTTCAGAATTTGCCCAAATCCGGGTAGGGCAATACTCCATAACAGTACCTCAATACGATGGCACTTTCCCATTCCCTTCCCAACTTTACATTCAAAATCAGTTAAACCGTTCAAGATTTTCCGATTATCATTATAGGGGAAGTCCAACAAACGTTACTCCTTCAAAAAACGAAAACAAAAACCTTTAACTGTATTCCGAACGTTTCGCAATCGAAATGTTGTGTACAGCGTGAGGGGCTTCCTCTAACCATTCATTTTCAATCATCAAATTTGCACCATCCTCTGCATAGGCAATGGCTTCGGTTAGAATCTTCATAAACAAATTTCCCAAATCGCGTCTTGCAACCGTCCCTAAAGCTGTTCCATAAACTCCAATAGATAGACCACTTATTGCTGATACATGAAACATCATCAATTTGTCCGAGAATGGCGGGGTAGTGGAGTTAAGAACATCGGAATCCCATGTCGGTGATACGTTTATATTTTCTTCGGCTAGTTTATGTCCCAAGTCGTGAATATTTTTAAAAGCAATATCTATTCCTCTCACGAAATAATCTCGAACCTTTTGTTTACGAGCAACCTGACTAAATCCAAGAAGCAATGCTTTTCCAATGCCATTCCTTTGGATATTGTAATAAAGTTGTGTAATTTCCAATGCATTCATAGGTCTCCTATTCCCCAACCATCCAGTCAAATAACTCTGCTTTTGGATAAACTCGACTTTTTCAGGGATAGGGATAGGGGCTGCTCTGCTATATAGTCCTTTGGATAATAGGCATTCTAAACTTTTTTCATATAAATCTTTAGCGGATATATATGCCTTTGAAAAAAACTCATATATATCTCTACGAGCTACCGATGACACGGACAAACTATAGGTAGTCATAGCTAATTTAGACATATTATGTACGTAGTTTAAGAAGTAAGTATCGGAGTATAAAGCAGGAGCATTTAGATCAACGTCTTGTTCTCCGAACCCAACAGGAATGGGATGACCTTCTTGATTATATATCTCTGTTATTTCCTTAATATGCGTTTGGCTTACACCGAGAGCAAATTCCAATACCGCAAGTATTTCGGTATCCTGAGTTTTAGCTATAAAATATTTAAGAACGCAGACAGACATGCTATCAGTCATATAGGTTGACCAAAGGTTGCCTATTTCAGAAGAGGTTAGTCTGATATTATGCTCTGTTTTTGTTTCCATTGTTTTTCGCTCCTTACCAACTTTTGTCTTAGTTTCTCCGAATGTATTGGAAATAATTAGTACAAAAATTCCTTGTTGTTCTAAAGGGGATCGATTGTTAGGAGCTGTGTACCATCGCTGTTCCTTATTGTTATTGAGGGAAGGGCAGGTTTGTTTAGTAATTTGGGTTTAGTAATTTGGGTATATTAACCTTAAATATAAAAATATAAATAGCTTAGAGGGAGTTTAATAAAGAATGACATTCCAAGAAGGGTTAAATCAAGTCGATAAAGCTGGTCAAAAGGTTGTTGAAGCAAATCAAATGATAACAGATGCGGTTATACAGGCTTTTTTGTTTACGTGGAAATGGTGGGTAGGATTAGCTTTATTAGTGGTTCCGTGGATTCTTTGGGCAATATTTCGCAAAAAAGAAAGTTCGGTTCGGCTTCTTTTAGCAGGATTTGTAATCATGGTTATATCAACGATTTTGGATTCATTTTTGGAAAATGGTCATATCCTGTAAGAGTAGTTCCTTCAGCCCTTGTCTATTTCCCATTTCGGTTTGGACTGTTACCTGTTGCTGTCATGTTCTTTATACAATTTAAACCTAATCTTAATCCATTTGTTAAAGCCGTCATTTTCGGCGGTTTAGGTGCATATGTAGGAATGCCAGTCATGGCGATGCTCGATTTGTATAAACCAATCGATTGGGCTTATACATACTCTTTCTTTATTTTAGCTTCCATGTTTATAGTGGCTCATTGGTTCAGTCGAATAAATACCTTTGAAAAAATTCAATTAAAAAACATTGAAAATCGTAATTACAAATTTAGCTTTAAATTCCCTCGTAGAAGAGAAAAAATAAGGTGAACGATTACTGATTAAGAAGAAAATGTGTTTAGCCCATCGGGTTACAATAGGTTGTTTTTATGACTTTCTTTGGAATGCGTTATTTAACTATCGGGATTCGTTAGCGGAGGAACGGGATCGGCATCCATCCCCTGCTTTTTTGCTGCGAATGGGCAGGATAACACAATAAATTCAAAGTGACTATAAATTCATTTTTAAATATTAAAAAACTTTTTATCTTATAAATAAAAGGTTTTTAGTGATTTCTTACAACTTACTTGCCAGTGCCTTACGGTCTGGTACAGTAGGGGGTTGTTCCAACCATTGATTTTTTATCATAATATTTGCTCCATCTTCAGCGTATTGGGCAATTTCGGCTGTTAGTCGAGCATACTGAACGCCCAAGTCACGTCTTGCGCTAGTACCTGCGGCAGCACCGTAATATCCTATTCCACCAGCAATGAGTGCTGTCACATGAAACATTATTAATTTGTCTGAAAATGGTGCTACTATCGACTGGGTTACTGCGGTATCCCAAGGCATAGGCGAAAGTATGTCATTTTCTCGAAGGATGGAACTAAAAATCTCCACATGCTTTTGAGCTATTTTTTTACCTCTCAACATAAAATCACGAACTTGTTGAGACTGGGCAACTTGGCTAAAACCAGTTAGCAAGTTTGCACCTAATATGTTTCTTGTCATGTTAAAGAAGAGAAGACTCATTTCAATCGCATTCAACGGTCTACGATCTCCAATCCATCCGTTTAAGAAACTTTGCTCTTGAACTAATTCCACCTTTTCTTGAACTGGTATATATGGTGGTCTTATGTAAATTCCTTTCGATAACATTACCTCTGTTGACCTCTGAAAAAGTTCAGTAGTTGAGGCAAGCAACTCAGCATAAAAATTTCGAATATCTGAACGGGTACTATTCGCCAATGCAAGACTGTTAAGATTAAGTGTATATTTTGCGGTACTATTTACATAGTCAAGGATAAATTGGTCTGAAAACAGTCTAGGAGCGTTTAAGTTCACATCTTTATCCGTAAAACCTAGTGGAATAGCATTGCCTTCGTCTGTAAAGATTTCCGTTATTTTTTTTACGTGTTTTTGATTTAATTCCAAAGCGTATTCGACAATAGGGCGAATTTCTTTATCTTCCACTATTTCTAAAAAGTATTGAAAAAAGCAGACTGTCATACTTTCATTCATATAAGTTGTCCAAAGGAGAGCTAATTCCGATGATGTTAATTTTATTGTTTCCATTAAGACGTATTCCTCCACATTTTAAACCGTTTCATAAAATGAATTTTAAAGATAGTATGTGCAAGTAAAACAAAAGTATAATTTTGGAGTGAAACTTAGTTGAAGTAACGGAGATCGATAGCAGGGGAACGGGATCGGCATCCGTCCCTTGCTTCATCACTTCGGAAACGTGCTAGATTATTTAATAAAGGTTGATAAGGATACGAATAAAGTGCCATTTTATTAGAGGTGAAAGAACATTGAGCTTATACGAAGAAGCTGACGAATTGTATGCCAATGGTCATTACCAAGAAGCATATGAAAAATTTGAATTAGCCTATATCAATGACGAAGAAAACCAAGTTAATTGCTTTAATTACATGGCGTGTTGTCAAATCGAACTGGGGAATTACCAACAGGCAATAGAATTGTTAGATAAAGCAATAAAAGTAAGTCCTACGTGGGAAAGGTTACTTTTTAATAAGGGTCGCGCTCACTTGAAACTTGATAATCAAAAAGAAGCTTTTGCGTATTTCAACAGAGCAATTATGGGTAATCCCAACAGTGAAGATGCCTATTATTATCTTGGTGTGTATTATGAAAAGATTGCTGAGTACGAAAAGGCAAAACTATATTATCAAAAGTCATTGGAAATTAATGATGCACAAGCGGAAACCCATTTGAATTTAGGGAGAATGTGTTGGTATTTACAGGATATAGATGAAGCCATAAAGGAGTTTGACTTGGCTCACCAGTACGATAATCAGTGTTTTGATGCGTTGTGGAACAAGGGATTAGTATTATGTTCGCTAAAACAATTTGGTGAAGCTATTGATTGCTTTGAGAAAGTTTATAAGCATAACCCCGAAGATACGGAAAATATGAACGAGATGGCACATGCCTTCTATGAATTGAAGGATTACCCGAATTCTTTAAAGTGGATACAAAAAATTTTGGAAATTGAACCCGAAAATGAAAATGCTTTAGAACGGATATTGGTTATTAATGAACGATTAAATGAATAGGTCTTGTGGAAGGTTTTGTATGGAGTACATTAATTTGCTATTAACCTATATCCACGAAGGTCTCTTTACGCTTTAATAGTGCATAAATCCAATGAAGCAGCCTATTAGCACAAGCAATCATCACAACCTTAAAGGGCTTTCCTTCTTCTGATTTTCTAGTGTAGAACTCCTTAAGTTTCTTATTGCAGGAACCCTAAAGGTCAATTCCGCTTGCAGCGGTTTACCGACTTCGGTAATCCCGCAAAGAACGTCCATATTCAAGGTGTGCCGTAGTCTACTGGATCCACGTTTGGTAATACGGTTGATGGCGGCCATAAACTTACCTGACGAATGTACACGAGGGTCCATGCCAGCGAAAGCGACCAGTTTTTTAGGGTGATTAAACCGATCTATCTCACTGATTTCAGAAAGAATCGTTGCTGCGATTTTTTCTCCAATATCAGGGATAGATTCCAAAAAGAATGAGTCATCCAGTGGCATTTATAATAAAATGTTTTGTTTTTACCTAGTAGATCCGTTGATTCTGGTTTATGATAGCCGTACAGGGAACATAGCTTAGTAAAACATAATGAGGAAGACATAGTATATAAGGTATGGTTATGTAGGCAAGCCGAAAAACGATTGAGATATACCTTTCTACCGTTTTTTCTGGATCATGAATGGACTTGGTTAATCGATATTGTTTGTTCAGCTTTTGGTCTAGCTGTTGACTTATTTTCACCAAGTCAGGATGAGAGAAGCCGTCCACTTGTTTGCTTAATTGATACATTTGTCTTTTTAGTTGCTTAATTTCTTCATTAATCTGAGTTAATTCATCCATTGTCATTCCTAAATCCCCTTGTTTATCAGAATTTGTCCACTTTTCAATTTTAAATCATACAAACTTTCATTGCTATTTGATTTTATCGACATTTTTCACATAAGGTCATTTAACATATATAAGCAGTACTTAATCTTTTTATTTATATAGAAATGACTATATAACTATTAATAAGCTCTTCAGAAAAATAAATAACTTTCCGAATGTTACCAATTAATACAAAAAATTATGCATTACTGTTATCAGTAATGCATGAGAGGGTAATTCTATTTGATTTACATATTATTATGTAGTAAAAGGTCTTAGACGAGTGGAGAGAATCAGCGGAAGGAGATCGTCATTTTTTCTCTTTTTGATAACCGGATTTCTATCATTCCCGGTTGATATAAAGTACCAAAAATGTTTATTTACGGTACTTTATTTTCGGTAATTGTAAGCCAACGATATTATGCGATTAACCATGTTCTAAAACTCATGACCAAAAAACTAAGATCTATTATTTACGCGTTTATCCTTTTCGGTACTATAATGTTAGAAAATACAGGTAAGGACAGTAATGATATGATTTTCAGGTATGCTAGGGAGAGTAGGCAGTACCGAAATTTAGACCTATAGAACTTTATTTAGAAGGGTACCGCAATATCGAGAGTTCGTCTCTTCTAGTTGCAAAGTTATCCAAAAAAATAACCATTAGCTTCGTTTAGCTAATGGTTTTATTACAGGAGGTATTTTCCTTATCACAAATATCTAAAGGATCTTCTTCATGTAGCAAGTTCCGGTACGGAATCCATTTGATAAGATTGTCTTTGTAGTTGATTTCGTATGGTATTACTTAAGATATAAATACGTTTCCCATCTCTAAACAATTTATCATATCCAATTTCACAACAGATATTATAAATCTCATCAAAATTAGCAAATGACATACAGACACCTCTTCTCTAATAAATTCTAAACTCAGTTCCGGTTGAACAAAAAAGACTTCGTTCTGAGGTCCACTTCATGTATTTGCAATAAATGTAATCGTTTATGGGAACTTTCTAAAAGATGTGACCAACCCTTTTGAAATGGAAGCATAAACGAAATTACAGACATTATTTCAAGCCGTATAATAGAGTATGGTGAATTCACCATACTCTCATACTATAATTGGGATAAACCAGCAGCCCATAGGGGTTTTATCAATATGAACGTGAAATCCCTGTTCTTTAATATATTTCTCGATGAGTTCAGTGACTAGGGTGTTTTCTGAATAGGCGGAGAACCCGTTTTTTAATTTTATTACTTCGGCTCGAGCCAATTCTCTATGATTAATAATCATAAGCTATCCTCCTCTGGTTTTATTCTAAAAATTCTAAACACATCTTCTCTTTTCAATCATATTTTTCATGATATTAGTATTCTTCGTGATCGTCTGAGTAGGTCAGGGATATTTTGTCTCGACAATCCCAACATTCTGTTCTGGTTTTTTCCAGTAGACTAAGTTCTTCATCACAATGTACACAACGATCAGTCATCATATCCATAACCTCCTCTTCTAAAAAATAACTAGACATATTTTGTCCATGGTGTTAATTAGATTGTATAAATCTTATAATACAGAATATTAGATAAATTGTAAATTAATATAGTATGAATTTTCCTTTAAATATTTATTTCAATTGTGTGATCATAATTTCTAGCACCTGAACTATATGATGCTTTTTTAATTGCAAATGTACTGTTGCCCTTGACAATATATATAAACTGGAATAAAATAACAATGTCAGTAAGTACTGACAGTCATTGTAGGAAGAGGGATGAGAATGAGCAGCAGAAACAATCTGGGTACTGATGATAAGCTGCTGTTGGCAGCGATTGATCTAATAGCAGAGAAAGGCTACAACGGTGTATCTACCAAGGAAATAGCCGAAG
>NZ_JBEGDL010000041.1:0-44084 GCF_040813775.1 Ammoniphilus soli | reverse complement strand
GCCTGGAATCCCAATGGTTTCAGGCTTATTTGAAGTGCATGGTGTCAAACTCGAGCTTGGGTACCTTTCCTCGAAATAAACAGAGGTTCCTGATGTTGATATTCTCGAGTTGCTAAATATTCCTGTATGGCCGTTTTCGCGTTATCGCTTAAGGGAAAGTTTTTCGTTTTCCCGGTCTTTTTCTCTCTAAGGGTGATCCGGTCCTTTACTTTTCCTCCCTCATCAAGCACATCAGAAATGATTAGTTTCAGCAAGTCGCTCACACGAAGCCCACTATTGATTCCCAATACAACCAGACAATAGTCTCTCAAATTTCGTCTTTTGAGGATCTTTTTCATGGTTTCAATCTTTATACGGTCTCGAATCGGTTGAACAAACTCCATGACAACCTCCTGTTCTGTTTGATACTTGACTGGTAAAATTTGCGATATTTAAGTATCATTATTACCTATAATGACAGGTTGAAGTCGATGGTAACTTTGTACAACCCAATAATCACGTAAATAAGGGATTATCCAATGATACAAAACAGAATTGTGTATGATTCCAATTACAGCAAAATCAGATATCCGTCTAAAGACATCTGCTCATAAAGTGGCAGAGAGGGCTGCTCCTCTATATCTCCCAAATTTCTAATTGTTGTTCCCACAGTCAACATGTGTTGAGTAGACAGTGAGAACAAGCTGTACGATGTATCCACTCAAAATCAATCTTTACTTTATCAATTTAAAAACTTTTTTGATATCTCAATGTTATGATGTAATTTTTTAAAGGTTATAGCTTGCTTTCCAGTGTACCAAATTGATTCTAGATCTGAAGATAACTGAAATAACTTGAAGTGAACTGGGTAATCGATCTCACAACACTTGGCCTTTACAATATATCAACAATAATGAGATACGAGTATTTAGAAGTACTCCAATATCAAATTAAACGATGGATTTTGAAATATTGTTCTCTCATAAGTATAATATGCTATATCACCAGTGAGGTCTTTGTTTGTGTCCCAATCAATGAATTTGTTTAAAATTCTATCATCTGTTAAAAATTCATATAAAAAAGACAGTAGTTGGGATTTTGTATCTCCCCTACTTGATTGTAACAAGTTTATTTTTTCCTTCATAATTTTTTTCACTTTCTCTGTCAAGTAAGGACAATTTATAAAAACAAAAACCCACCATAATTCTCTATATAGCAAGATATTACTTTGGTTTGTCATTACAGATATTTTTTGTTCAATTAAATCTGCGACTTCTCTTTGGATTGTATTGAAATACTTGTTATTGTAATTTGAATACATTAAATAGTTTGCTGCTACTATAGGGTTATCTTGTTCAATGACTTTTTGCCATAAATACTCTTCAGTTGATATGGACAACTCTAAATTGTTTTTGCCAATAATCAATAGTAAATCAACAACATCAGGTAAATTAGCATTAAAAAATATATATTCATACTTCTTTAATACACCTTGTAATATAGACTTAAACCGCACTGAGTCTATCTCGTTTTCAAATAAATATTCAATACATATCAATTTGCGGGTATTTCTAAAAGTTGGAGCGAAAGAATAGATATAGAAAATAAAATCCAGCACCTTTTCTATTTCTTCATCTGTCACTTCAGGCCTAAATAAATTTTTATTATTTTCTCTCATTCTATTAAAAAGCGCACTAAATACATAGGATATAATTTTTTCTCTAAAATTAGGGTATTGAGATAATAGGTTTTGAAGTTCTTCTTTTAAGGAGGCAACATTTCTTAACTTCGTATAATTTTTTGCTTTTATATAATACTCTTTTTTTTCTTCTGAAGAATAAAAAGTCCTTTCTAAAAGTGTACTAACACATGATTTAGTTTTTCCCTTCCATTCATTCCAAAGATATGGAAGTTTTCCACTAATACTTTTTAGTTCATTGATTTTCAACTGATATTTAGAACTATATTGTATAAATAAATTTTGTATTTTTAGTAATTCGTTTTCCTCATTAGCGAATATATATATATCATCTATGTAACGGCACACTTCATAGTCTATTCCTTTTTTCATATCCGATAAAATTAGATTGTTGTATACTTCATAATCAATGTGTTGTAATAACATCTCTGCTATCATTCTGGAAAATTCCGGACCTACGATTATTCCATTTGAAATAGACGAATTAATTTGTTGTAACAATCTGTCAATCACACTGTATAAATGATTGTTTTTAAATTCCCTAGAGTCTATCGTATTATTAGAAATAATCCATTTAAATGTATGTGTATAAATGCTACCAAAACAATCTTTATAATCAATCTTAGCAAAATAACGAAATTGATTATTTAACTTAAACCATTGATCTGAATTGTAAAAATTCCCCAACATACCGCATGGTTTAATCTTATAGAAAATACCTGAGCCTTCTAATGCTTTTGTAAATTTATCTTTATGCTCACTATTGTCTTCATATTTTACTACTCCCTTAGAACTATTCTTATAAAACAAATCATTATTTCTATGATGGTAGCGTAAGGAAAAGTAAGAATTTTTCTTTAGATTATCGATAATTTCGTTATTATATAGTTTTGTAAAAAGAAAAATTTGCATTAATGAAAACGGATTTAAAATTGCTATCTCTCTTAAATCATTATTCCCTTTATTCACTTTATATTTTAGTGGAGTGGCATGCCAACCCCCATCAAACAATGAATTTTCAGGTGAAAATTTTGTTTTTAGCAATTCTTTTTCAAGAGCCTGAATTTCATTTTTCTTCGTCATTAAAAAATCATAAAAATAACGTAATGTAAATATGTTGCCTACTTCTACTGGTAATAACTCCGTTAGTAATATATCTAATTCATTTCGTTTGATATTCTTGATATCCATTGAATAACCACCTATTTTTATGTTACTCTTAAATAGAGAAAATTCTCATAGTAATTAGCCTGCTTTTTGGCATCATCGATTTTTACATAGCTGATTACACACATTATCGGATCTGGGTTACTCGGGTTCAGTTTCATCCCTAGTAAATCAATGTAGTCCCTGTAAGATAAAGAACTGTGGTTCTCATTTGAATTTCCTGCTTTATTCTTTCAAACTATAATCCAAAACGCTATTAAAAAAGGGGCTTGGACAACTCTAGAGGAGTCTAAGACCCCTTTTTTATGCCTTTACTTTAATTTTGTCACAATAAATCTTAACCAATTGACGGTACGATTTTTTTGAAACAGATATCGAACTGTCAAGTTTTCTTAGCATCTTTACCAGATGCATTTTTGTCCAACCAATATATGGGTGAAATATAATAGACTTATTATTATATAAACGATTTTTTAATAAGTAACCATCTGGTTTTTTCTTTAAAAAATATGGCAAGTAACCAATCTCAGCTTTAATTGTTTTAATTATCTCATAGGTGAAAAATTGTAATGTCTTCTCTTCAATTCTATCCCTTTCGGTAATAAAATGACGTAGTTCAGCATAATTAGATATAATCCCTATTACATCCCAATTTGAAATAGTTGAATAATTAGACTGGAAAGCATTATAGAATACTATCCTAGAACTCATAAAGAGCAAGCGCTGTCTAAAAAGTTCAATGTCTCCACTCCTCCTAAAATCTTGAATAATAGCTAACATTCTTCTCCGATATTTCTTTAATTTATTTTCAGCAATACCGTACTGAAAATAAGTTTTATCATCACCATTTTTTTTATATTTGAATAAGTAACCTAAATAATCAAATATAGTATCAGAACTTGAATTGCTACTTAGATATGAGATTTTTTTTGTATTTAATTCAACTGAACAATTAGAAAATACCTCTTCTATAGTCTCATTTATTATTTGTAACAGTTGATCTTGTTTTACGAACTGATTAAATATTAATAAACAGTCATCAACATATCTAGAGTAAAAAATTAGGCCCAGATTGTAACACCGTGACTTCAGCTTCAAATCAAATTCTCGAGATATAATCTCAATTAAGGCATTTGAAGTAGGTAAACCTGCTGAGCAATTATTAAAATTGTTAGCCAATTGTTCTAATAGATCTTTTTCATATCGATACAAATCACAATATTTAAGATACTTATCATAAATTTTTTTACCCGATACTCTTTGAAAGAAATCTTTAAAATCAAACTTAAAAATGACAAAATCACTCATACTATGAATTGCTTCCAAAATTGAAAAACATTCTTTCATTATATTTTTTCTATTTGGATATTTTATTTTAAATGTAGTATCTAGCCGTTTCTTTAAGTATTTTAAAGTAATATCTTCTATTGTTTTTTCATGAACACATACAACCTGTCTTTTTTTCTTTTGTTGTTTTATTATTAATTTGTTTATACCTTGTGTGAAATCTACCTGTTGAGATCGAACCTTATCAAATAGGATGTCCATTTGACTGTTTAGTATTTCATCTTCGTAACTACTAATAACGGATTGAAAAACCTCCTTCACAATTCACACCTCTTTCATGGCTTGTAGATTCTATTATTTCAATAAATGAAAAGTATAGGTAGAAAAATCATTCTAGGTTATTTTCAATGGAAGTTTTTTTAAATTAACTCGGTGAACCGTACTTTAATCTACATAGTTATCCCACTTATATGATAATAGTACCATATAAGTGTAGTTCGTATAGTATAGCTTGTTACGACCTTATAAAATTTTATCAACCCTCACGGATTGTTGCGATGATAAGGTTCCCTCCGAGTAATCCTAAACCCATTAGGTTCTTACGCTATATCCAGATAACTAATAGCACTATGTTGTACCTAATTAATATCAAGAACATCAGAATAGAATCAGGATGTATAACTTCAAACCAAAGTTTGTTTCATCAATGCAATCCCATAGATGGAAATTCCCTCAAACTAAATCACATGGAGTGAAATCTTTTTTAGAATGATACAAAACGGCATTATGTATGATTAGAATCCAAAGTAAGGACCTTTAAATCAAACATAAAACAGGGGGTACCTCTAAAGCCCCCTGTTTTATATGATATTTTACTTTGCATGGAAAGGTTCGATTTGATTGGCTATGACCCTATCGGCGGTATGCGGATGTCTAGCTCCGAAAACGCAGAAGAAGAAGGCAGACGAAAACAACCAATAGTGTACCCAAGCGTACTAAATAAAAAAACATTTCTGACAGGTTCTTCATCTCTTTGATCTCTTGCCAGCCTCTCTTAGGAACAAAATGACTTTTAGAATTTCAGTAAAATCTGTAGAAACCAAATAGTAAGCTCTTTAAAGAAAAAACTCACCTTGAGCGGCCAATCTTCCGCGGTGAGTTTCTTTTCTATCTTCTAGTACTCCTGTTTCTATTTTCAGCAGTTAATCCTACCTCGGTGCTATCTTCCATTCCCCATTTTCTTTGGTCAAGTGATAATCAGCGATTCTTGAAGGTGTCCCATCTTTCCAATTTAATTTCACTTTAACCATTGCCAGTTCACCATTAATATTTTCGCTTATCATTTCTACGTTTTTCAATTGTCCATTATGTGTATCTTTAGCCATATCCAAGTTCATATTCTTACCATTCATTTCGTAGATTCTAATTAAATCGCCTGAAACGTATTCTGTAGCTTTACTAAATTCCCCTTCATTGGCTAGTTCATAAAAGGTTGTTACGACTTCTGACGGGCTTTTAGAGGAACCGGTGGAAACCCATACCATGATGATGACAAGAATCCCAAGGAGACCAACCACCGGAATAAGGATCTTTTTCAAAAGTAACTACTTCCTTCCTTTATAGCTTGATGAACTGCTCCGGATCAATCGGCTTTCCATCTTTACGTATTTCAAAATGTAAATGAGGTCCGGTAGATCGTCCGGTACTTCCGATGAATCCAACCAATTGTCCAGCCTTGACGGTTGTACCTGGCTCGACTGCAATTTTAGATAAATGTCCGTAAAGGGCTTGAACCCCATTCCCATAGTCCACAATCACGGTATTCCCATAGCCCCCACGCCACCCGGCGTAACTGACTTTACCAGTGGTAATGGATACAGCAGGCTCACCTTCGGGAGCCGCTAAATCAATCCCCGTATGCTTTTCCTCATTTTTCAGGGTCGGATGGATTCGGAATCCAAAATCTGAACTGACCCGGTAGCCTGTAGGAACAGGATTGACTAGACCATTTCCTGCATCCATTTGAACTACCTGTGGGACTTTTACATACCGTTCGGCGTAACTCATCACTTCCATCACATAGTCCTCACTATGATTGTAGGCGTAGATCGCCTCACGAATTCGGCCCTCCGCGGCACCATTTGCCGCAAGATATTTGGCCGCTGAATAAATAGCATCTACCGGATTATAGGGGTCAGCTTTTCCGTCGCCATCCCCGTCTACTCCATAACCGCCTCCTTTGGCGATTACAGATGGATCTGAAATATCAATAGGGATTGTGATCTTCCCGAGAGGCGTATGAGGATACTTCCACCCTGCCCATGTCGCAGGCATAAACTGCATGGCCCCCACAGCACCCGCAGAACTAACAGATACATTCGTGCTGAATGTCGTTTCCACACGGTGGTGAGCGGCTAACAGATTCCAAGGAACTCCGTATTGGGCTTCTGCTGCTTTGTAGATGGGGATGAAGTTAGCAGGGATCTCATGGGCCCCAAACTCTGAGATTGTACCACCAACGATTCCTACCGTTCCCGGTTCCCTCTGGAAGAAAAACATCATGGGAGCCAGAATAAAAGGGACCATCAAAAGTAAAAGAATCACGATTCCAATTGGGCCTAATTTCGCAAGGGCAATTCCTCCCTGAACCCACCTTCCTGATGATACACTCCCGTTATTGGCCATATGACACCTCTACTCCATCCACGAACCACTTGTCGTTTACTTGTTTTAAACGAACCATATAAACCGCTTCGCTTGCTAATTTTTGTGTTTTTCCATTAACTTGCACGGTTTCTGTTTTTCTTACGGCGATATCCCAAATCATCTGTTGAGGAGGATGATCTCCTTCCACGACATAGGCATCTAAGATCTGTACGTCCCGCTGTATCAACTCTGCTTTTTCTCTCGCCGGAACGCCGCCTGTGAGCTGAATATATTCCGGTGTCATGAGGGGAAGACTTTTCTCCAGGTTTTGCCCTAGTTTTTGATGATGATAAGAGAAATAGATCAACACAAAGGTTTTAGCTACTTCCAAGGATTCGGCTTGTTGTCTTTTGATGTTTTCATTGTCTTCGTTCGTTTCTACCTTAGACGGCTTGACGGATACTTCCGGTTTCGGGGCCGGAGATGCAACAGGAGTAACCGGTTCTGATGACTCACCATTGAATAGAGCATGGAAATCGACAAATCGACTGAGCAAGACGATCAACCCGATGAGGAAGAGAGCTTTTAATGTATTCGCCATACCCAATCCCTCACTTGGCTAGTTGCAAGACGGGTTTTTGTTCAACCACGAATGGATCTTTTTTGTTCTCCGCCTCTTTAAGACCCAGCATGTTCTTTTCATCCGGACTCGCTTGGGTTCGCATCTCAATGCGTTTCGTAGAACAGACATGCACACAGTATCCTTGCTGTTTGCCACGTCCCAAGACTCTGAGCTCTTTATCTGAGAAATTCATAAACTTCGAGAGCTCTTGAATATCATGCTCCGACATCCGCATGAAGGTTTTAATAAAGGCGTTGTTGTAAATCGCGGTTCCGTGCTTGCCAATCGTTAAAAAGTCATCCACATTTTGGGTTGCCGTAGTCAAAAATCCCCCATATTTTCGAATACGCTTGGCAATTTCACGTAAGAATTCCATCGTTTGCTGATTCTTTTCATCCGCTAGAAGCCACGCTTCATCCACATACATTCCCATGAGTTCTTCCCGGTCAATTTTGATTTCCTCCCAAATTTCTTTCAACAACAAGTCCATTAACGGGCGTTTGACTTCATCACCAAGTTCATGAATATCTAAAATAATAATTTGGCTTTGCATATCCCAGTTCGTTTGGCCATTAAACATCGTGGCATAGGCCCCCTCTACATAAGGGTATAGCGAGGCTACAAAGTTCTCCATGGCCGGATAGAAGTGTTCTTTTACGACTTGGACCAAATCAGAAAGCGTCGGAAATACCGATGGTAGTTTACGAGATTGATAGTCTAGCCCCGCTTGGTTATAGCACATTTGAATCGCCTGTAAGAGATTCGCTTTTTCTAAGGGGGATAGGTCTGGCACAATCCAGTGGAAGAAAGACATCATGGAACCAATTTTTTTTCTTAAGTACTGCCCCACATCGTTCACGCCATCGAGTTTTTCATCATCGGAATCCACAATGGTCGAGCGAATATGAAAAGGATTCGTGGTAAAACGACTTCCGAGCGCAAATGTAATGCGCAGAGAGTTTTCAAAGAAGTATTCCCGTTCTGGGTCAATCACTAGGATCCGGTTGCTCCTTCCGGAGGTCGCATGTCGCAGAATATCCAACCGTAGATAATAGGACTTCCCGGAACCGGATTCTCCAAAGACCACTTCATTGGGATTATGAAAGAGGACACGATTGTATCGGTCATAAATGACCGGACTTCCTGTTTTGGCATTAAATCCTTTAAATACTCCTTCATTATGATTCAGCTCGCTCGAATTAAACGGAAGAATAGATGCCACCACCGACGATTGCATGGACCAGTAAATCTTCGCTTCCAAATCGATTTTGTGATAGGCCATCGGCAGCGTATACCACATGAGTTCGTGTCCTTGGTGGCGGAGCTTACGGGCTTTTAATTTGGAACTGGATACCGCCGTAATCAAGCGCTTTTCCGCATGGATCAATTCCTCTTTGGACTCTGCACGGACACAAAGAAGAAAGGAAGCATCAAGCACCTGTTCACTGTCATTTTGGATCTCTTCTAACAGCATCAGCTGACTTTCCCGTTCCTTCTCATATTTTAGCTTATACATCGGTGGCAATTTTCCCACCAACTTCGCTTCTAACTCTTGAATTTTGGCGTTCGTCGATTTCGTAAGCTTGGCTTTATCTCCCACCATCAAACTGATACATAAATCGAGATGCACTTTGGTATTCAAAATTCGTTGGAGCCATCCAGGAGAAACCTCCTCCGGAAAATGAGAGAAGCTGAAAAAGCTATAAAAGAGGTCATCCATTTCATAATAAGACCCGTGATCGATAATAGAGGTTGGGGCGAGATTCATGATGTTCATATCGGAGTCATAGGGTTGGAGATGGGACGTGATCGGATTCAGCTTTTCATAGATGACTTTCTTGATTTCATCCCCTTTCATCATGACAACACTCATTCCGCCGTCATGCAGGTATTCCATCAAAGAACCGGTTAAATCCCGGAGTTCATCGGCAAATTTGGGATATTTACTCTCTAGGGTGAAATAAAACTTATGGACATTACGAGAATAATGCACGTGATCTCTTAAAAAGGCTCTCTTTCCTTGAATTCTTTCGATTGAGTATGTATCCGCCACCGCAGCAGCTTCCTGTTCTTTTTCATTCAGATAACCAAAATAGGCTTCCATATCAATTTTTTCTGAACTGATTAGAATTTGCGCTCTTTGATTGAGCTCCAGCGCATTTAAACATCCTTGAATCGCCTCAATGGCTTTGAGCAAATCTTCTTCAGAAAGCAAATCAATATTAATAGGATCCACAACTTTTAATACGGCTTTATATTTCTTCGATTCATAAATCAAATCATCCACCGCGTGAATCGGCATTTTCTCCCGCTTGATCTGACTTTTTTTATTTTTTCGTTTTAAAAAGTCGAAGTTGAATCTGAAGAGATTCTTGCCGAGCATCTTCATCCCCCCAAACCGGCTCTATGATTTTTTTGCTACATAGCCATTTCATATAATCATTCAAAAAGGAAAAATTCAGTTTCCCCGTCTTTTCATCCGTTTGAAAGGCGAAGTGAGGCAGAATCACTGCTAGAACCAGCATGACAAATTGAGCTTGAGGATAAGGGATTTCAAACGCTAAGGCCGATAGAACCAAAACCGTCGGTGTATAATAGACCCATCCTTGGAATTCAAGACCGAGAAAGCTCAATCCTCTTTTAACATTTCGCGGAATTTTATATTTCACCGCCCTACCTCCCTGCGTTTTGCATGACCAATTTGTAAAATGCGAGCCTTCCCATTCCTACTGCACCACTTCCGGTTCCAGTTGAATAAAGGAACTGTCGGAGCGTATGGGGTCCGCGAATCGCGACTACAGCCCCTGCGATCGATCCACAAATCCCTAGTAGCGTTCCTGTTGCGCTCCACTGAAGCATGAGATAGGCTAGCAACACATGAATGCATTGTGTAAAAATCACCGAGATGGCTTCCACCCAATAATTCGCATACACCTCCGAGCGATTGGTATAGCAAGTGGCCGCTAAGGGACCCATGATGAGTACAATCGCCAAGTCAACATAACGGACAGCACCCGCAATGGAGAATATGAGAAAAGCAATGGCCCACATGAGCGTCATAAAAATGATTTTTCCTGTTTCTTGGGTTAGTCCAGACGGTGCAAATAGATGGATAATCTCTAGTGAGGACATATCCACCTGGATGCCGAGGCCTGTGATGGATTGGACAATGGCATTATTGATTTCAATGAGGAAATTCTTGATGATATACGGCGTGGCAAATATCAATGCGGTAGAAATCGCTGCACTCCCGATAATCTCTGCCCAGTTGGCTTCCCCTTCCATGAGGGCTTCCCCTTTTAAAGCGTCCATAATTCGCTTCAGTAAGAAGATCATCATGAGAACCCCAGCAGCCCACTGTGACCATTCGATTAACGTATCCAAATTGGGAATTTTGTTTAAATCCGTGATGGCAATCACATATTCACCCAAAAAATCAAAGGCCGCTGACGCCGCCTCGGTAGCCAAATTCGCGAATAATTCTCGAATGGCTTCGTTAAATTTGTCAACGGGGTCAAACCAATTACTTACGTTCCCGAACACTGCCTCATCTCCACCATCCGGTGTCGAAGTAGTTGAATCAAATTGATTTGTCTCTGTCGGCATGATTCATTCCCTCCTCTCTCCTCTTAAACTCCCCCTCCAAACAAGCCCCATATGTATTTTCCTAGCCAGGTCGCTCCACCCGCGATGGCAGCCCCAATGACGACTCTGCCCATACGATCTTTGATATGTTTGGTTTCCACTCCATCATCCGCTTTCGCAAGCAGGATCCCCCCGATAACCAGCGTAACCACCAAGATACCGGGAACCAAAAACATCATCCAGGAAGCTAAATCATCCAGCAGGCTTTTTAAAGCACTAATAAACGGCGGCATGTCCATCCTCTCCCTTCCTTCTTTTTTATTTTATATTCCCAATTTTAGTATATAGTGTTCACGAACACACAACAAGCGAAAAAGGAACCATTTTCCAATTAGTAGAAATGGCCTAAAATGGATAGTTTGGGTTTCTTTTCCTACCCCTTAACCATTTGATACCAGTCGCTAGCCCGAGGAAGAAGAGGAGAACAAATAAAATCAGCCAACATACGGTGATTAAGTCGATCCTGGCGATGGATTCATAAAAAATTTCTGTCACTTGGTTTTCGAAATGCTGGTGAATTTGATCCATACGGGTTCCCGGCTTCGCTATCAGCTTGGTGATCAAATAAAACGGAAGAAAGACGGTCCAAGGACACAAAAACGCGACAGTGAATACCAAAGCCAGGAGTTTGATCCCTTTCCATATCATCTCTTTCTCCTCCATCGCACATTTCATGTTTTAACAGATACAAACGATTTGGCTTCTTGCTGTCCTCTGTGGCCTTTTCATGTCCTTACCTGTTCAACTTTATTGGGTTTCGTCCTCATCCTCCGTGGGATGGAGCAGCGATTCAAACACCGTCTTGATCAAGATATATTCATCATCCTCTCGCTCGTTTACAAAAATGCAAATCGCAAGCTCCAGCGTATTTCCCACCTGTAGGTTGTATTTCTTCGTATATTCATTAATCGCTTCTCTTGAATCCATACTTAAACGGAAATGCCGGGATAATCTCTTCCCCTCCCAAAAAGAAGGTTCTTTCATCCCTTTCAGTTCCTTCATTCGCTGGCTAAATAAATGATGAGTCAACCTTGGATAAGATTCCTCCTGATCCCATAGCTGTTGAAGCATGCACTCTAATAACTGGTAGGAGTGTAGTTCGGGAAGATTCTTGACAACCCGAGGGTTTATCGGTTCTTTCAAGAACAAGAGGGCATAAGCTAAAGCACTCTTACTCGTACCATACACATTAGAGCAAGCATCAAATAACTGGATATGAAATTTAGAAATTCTATATCCTTTAGACGGATACCCTCCTTTGGGCTGTCTTGGCACATCTTTTCCCCCTTGATTCAGTTGGTTATGATTAGTGTAATGGATTATTTGTGCACTTGCACACACCTTTTTTCAAACATTCACTCAAGAGAAGGAAAGGGGTTTTTTCTTCTCTGGTTTAGATAGATCTGTCTCTTCCTCCACCCCTTTCGTTGTACCTTTGCTGACATCCACCTCGAATGTCAAGGATTTGGGTTTCTTCGGTTCGGGAATACACGTCTCTTCCGCTTCCTCCGGCTTTTCTATAATAGGTTCTTTACCAGCTGCAACCTCAAGGGCAAAAACCGAGACCTCTTCCTTTACCCTCAGAATATCTTCCTCTTCGACCACTGCTACTTCCTCAGGCTTTTTCGGTATCCTTTCTTCTTTCCCGGCAACCTCGAATGTCAAAGATTTTATTTCGTTCTTTGGTTCCGGAATGCTTTCCTTTTTGCTAGTTTCCTCCACCACTTTTAGGTGTAAAGGAAAAATAGGTTCATCTCTCCTTACCAAAAGATCATGGTTCCAATGTGTGGTCTCGAGGTCTGCCCACCGCTTTTGCTTGTAATAAAAATACTTTTTCAGTTTAACCGGGTACTGTCCACGCTGAAAAACGATCACCTCGTCTTTGAGCTTTTGCAATTCATCCGGGTTCACCAAAGACCGACCAATAAAAGAGGTACTCCGACTTTCAGATAAGCCATGCTGGGTACTAGATTCAGAGGTAGAGTTAATCATGAGCGTCGTTTGCCCGAGCTTCTGAGAAAAATATTTGGCCGTTTCTTCATCATTCGTTCCTAAAAATACAATCGTATCGGAACTAGCGAGGATTTCGGACCAACGTTTATGATCATATCGATTTTGGAACTGGGTCAAGGATTGTAAAATAGGCACCACCGATATTCCACGTGAACGCATGGTAGAGACTTTACGTTCAAAATCGTTGATCGCCGCAATATTGGCAAACTCATCTAAGATGAAGCGGACGGAAATCGAAAGTCTGCCTTTGGGACTCTGGTCGGCCTGCCGATACAGTTGATCAAAGAGTTGATCAATTAACATCGAGGGAATGAGATCAAAGGTAGAATCCGAATCCGGAATTAGTAAGTATAAAACCGTCTTTTTCATCCCTAATTGATTCAAATCAAAATCACTAGCCTTGGTAAGCTGGGCTACATTCTCACTGACCCATAATTGCAAGCGTACCCCAAACCCAATGAGAATCCCTGCCCTCGTTTTGTCTTCGGCGAGACGGAAAATATCATAACAGGCTTTAGCTGTTGAGGTATATGGGAGGGCATCAAATAAGGCATCCAGCTGCTTCTGTTCTCGGCCAATGGTAGTGCCCAGATAAAGAACATTTCGTAAATGTTGTTCTTCCTTGGGCTGGGTCTCCTTCAGATAGAGGATGAGCGCGGCTAAATAATTCATTTCCGCATTCTCCCACATTTTGTCCCCTTTGCTTATCCCCGTCGATTGCACCACTTTTTTAGCCAGTTTCATCGCATCGTCCGAGGTATGGACATAATCTAGCGGATTATAACGGTGAGATTTTTTCATATCGAGTAAATTAAAAACAATTACATCATATCCAAGCTTTTGTACATGTTTCGCCGTCTGATTATACAACTCTCCCTTGGGATCCGTAGCGACCAGTGACTCCCCTACTTTTTCCGCAATATGTAGAATGTTGGGGATGGAATACCCCGCTGATTTCCCCGTACCTGAGCCCCCAAAGGTGGTGATAATTTGGTTTAAGGGAGAATTCAACGGATGAACGGCCAGCTTTCTATTCTTTTCCCCCAGAACAAAGCCGATCTCATCCTTCATTAAGGCTTGGGTATATTCCTTTTTATTAGCCCACCTGGCCGTACCATGGGAACCATAAGAGGACGCCTCCTGCTTTTCGACCGGCATTTTCTTTTTAAAGAATCCGGAGACAAAGTATCCATAGGCCACCCACACGATCGCTTGGAACGGAAAACTAAAGAACGTGTCATGGATGGCTTGATGCACGGCCGAGTGATCCCCACCCCACACTAAAATATCCAACGCCTCCATAGGATGTTGCATAACTTCTTTGGCTTTCTCCACCCCTGGTTGTCTCAACACACGGAAATGTTCAGCTAAGATAATCAAATACCCGGCAAAAAAATCAAGTACAGCTCCTAAACCGAACAACAACCCACATTTGATAAACCATGCTTTCATCAACGGTCCCTCCCTCGGTCGGCTTCTCGTTTGGAAGCTCGTTCCGCTTGGTTTCGTGCCCTTTGATTTAACCGTTCTCCTTCTTGAACCCATTTTGAGATAATCGAAGATAATTCCTTTCCCACTTGAACCCATTCCCTCGCTTCTTCCCGGTCCTCCTTTGCCATTTCACGCTCCATTTGCCTTTCTCGTCGTTCCTGGTTCAAGATTTCATCACGCCCTGTGAAGCGATGAATTTCCTTCTTGAGTTCCAAAATATCCTCTTTAATGTTGATATGAAGCCTTCGGCCGTTTCCGAAATCATCTCGACCCACGGATTTAACCACCAGATGAATATGAGGGTGATCGGATTTCAAATGGACTGCACCTACCCATTCCAGCTTCATTCCCTTTTCCAGTTCTAACTTCTGCATGAAGACCCGGGCCACCTCCTTCATCCTCCCCTCATTCAGACCCAGCTTCTCGTAATCTTCCCCGCGAAAACTGATCACGAATTTATGGATCTTCACCGAGGAGTGATGCTGTAAGGCTCGATCATGTTGAACACTTTGCTCAAGCGCCTTATAATCCGTCACACGGTCCTTTTGCTTATCAAAAAAACCTTTCATCTCTTTTTCGTATCCTTGTTCTTGGGAACGAAAACCAATGTATTTTAAATGAGGACCGACTTTTTCTGCGTTCTTTTCCGTCGACATTTTCACAAACGCCCGCAAATCTCCCATGATCTTACTCTCGGTTTACTTCTTTATTCGTTTTCTTACGCTCCTCTATGACGGCTTTTCGAACCAACTGCTTGACATCATGGGCAGTATGACCGGTTTGCTGAGCGAGCATCTCAGCCACAACCGTGAGGATCATCGACACTTCTAACTCCGTTTTATAGATTCCCGTTGCAATTCGATTTTCGAAACTTTGAAGCGTTTTTCTCATTAATTGTTCGAGTATAGGGGCATACACTTGGTCTATTCTTTCTTGCGCGGTATGTTGTAAATACTGTTTAATAGCCACATTGACCAGCTGATTTCGGGTGGTATTTTGCTCTTTGGATCTCTTTTGTAATTCGGTATCCAATTCCGGTGGAATACGAACGGAAAAAGTCACAGTTGACATCATGAACACATCCTTTCCCTTACTTTTCTTAATTTTAACATAAATTGGTTCATTTTTCCATTTTCAGTGAACACAAATCGAGCCAAGCACAGCATGGCTCTTCGAGATGCTGGTGCATCTCTTTATCCTGCATTACGCTAAGTTTACTTCGTAAACCGCGTCATGATGGCGAACGCGGGCCCAAAAACAGGACCGCTTCGCCATGGTGGGTCTCTCCGAAGCTCAACAGCTACAGATTTACTCCAGAGCTAGGCTGCCCACGACTGCACCTCACCCTTTCCCTCCACCACACAGCAAAAAGCGAACATAGGCCATGATCATCGGTCATGTTCTTTTGCCTCCGGCGGCCCTCTGGGAGCCAGAAACCTGACGTTACTGGACTTCGCTTGACAACACTCAACCTACTTCGAAACATCATCAAACGAGATAGATACTTGTGACCGTATTACTGCTCAGTTCGGTGCTGTAGCTACTTCATTTTTCTTTTTTATATGGAATAAAAGAGAGTAAAATGACGAACAAAAGAAATAGTCAATGGAATCAGGACGGATTAAAATGAAAGGAAGATAGATTTTTTTGCACGAAAAAAAGAAAGAGTAGAAAATGGCATGTTCTTTAAGTTAAATATAACTTCTATTTTTAATACCCATTCTTAAAAACCATTAGGATCATGACCAAGTCGGCTGAAACCCAAGTGTAGCAAGGATTGTGAAATGGTCGTCAAAACAATCCATAATGCCCATTCTAGAATGTACAAGTCAATTTCTTATATTCACATCTTTAATTCTATAATCCACAATGACCTTCACTAATCTCCACAGATTTTACAGATAAAAAGGCATAAAAAAAGGAAGAGAACATGATGTTCATGTCCTCTTCATGGCAAATTTCCACGGGTTGAAAGGGAGTAGAAGGGTTTGACAGGTCATTTCTTTTCTAGCAACACAAATAGACCGCGTATCTTTATATTTTTAAAAAAGGCGGTCTTAAACGTTTTCTAACCAATGATAAAAGACAAAGGAGGTTTTTGCCTCTCGAGGTGGTGGTAAATGACTTGAAATTTAAGAGGGTCAACCCTTTTATCATAGTAGGTCTGAACAAATTCTTCCGCTAGTACAGTCCTATAATTTTGGGGCGGGTTTTATTAATTTCGCAAGACAGCACGGAGGATATTCGAAAGCCAACGCGATCGCCTTTTCTCAGATGATGGCACAAAAGTACGGATGGGACAGCTATGGCGATGTGGGCTACGTTGATCATGTCTTTCGGTATATCCAAGGAAAAGCTAGTAATCTAAAGTCCAATGCCTACGTGTTTATCCAACCCACCAGGGGCAGTTAACGTCCCCTTTTGGCTATCGATATGACCCGTTCACCGGGATCTTCGAACTACATCAAGGCATAGACATCGCCGGGGAAGATCCCGTGCGGTCAAAGCTGGGAAAATCATCCGGGCAGGTTGGGAAAATCCAAAGAATCACCAGCAGGGCTACGGGGAACGTGTCATGACGATCACGGAAACGGAATGGTAACCGTATATGGACACCTTTCCCAAATTATCGTGTAGGAAGGACAAACGGTGAAAATCGCAGATATCATTGGAAACGTGGGCTCCACCGGTTCTACCACGGGGTTACACCTGCATTTTGAAATCCGGGAAAACAACCGACCGGTTGATCCTACACCTTTTTATGGAGTGAGGGAAGTATGAAAAAGTGGATGCGTATCACCCCGATTACGATCCTGGTTCTCTCCATCCTTTTGATGGCTTCCTTATGGACGGGAATCAACAGCCATAAAAAATACGAACAAGCGGCAGACACGAACATAGTGGCAAACATTAAACAAGCTGGACAAACCTTTTTAGAGGCGCTATTTCATCGCTCCGATTCACGAGACAGAAATGTGAAGTCCAACCTCATCATCCAAGAGTTGATTTATAATAAAACCGATACTACTCATGCTTTGAGCCAACTTTGACCAAATCATTACCGTTCAAACCGTACAATCCAAAACACTCACCCATATGATCCTTGAATTGACGTTTGAAAAGGGAAAGTGGCTCGTGCATGACTTTCACATCAACAAGGTTTTTTAAGGTAGTGATCCATTGGATAAAGAAACGGTGGAAGATTGGAGAGAAAAAAAGCCGAAAAATGGCTAAAAAGAATGGACTGGATGATACAACAAGTGTGGCGGATGATCCTGCCTATCGGAATCGGCTTCCTTGGATCTGCAGCATCGTTTCACATGATTTATATGGCTATGAGGGTTGTTGAAACATCCACCTTACTTGAAATAAGAGCATGACCGAAGGAAAAAAAGAAATCAAAGCTAACGTACATTATCCCCTGACATTTTTTGATGTCAGGGGATATTTTTCCACTTTCAAAAATTATTGGTGAGATCCTCAACGTTACTTCCCCGCCTAATCTCTTCCTGAACAGAAAATACTTTCATTTCTCACAATCTCCATTCGTATCTCCTTTTCGTAATATCTTCAAAAAAGCCATTAACATAAGACTTATTTATCTATCAATCATTTGCCCCCTACTTTTTTAAGGGTCCAATAAAATTTAGCAACCGTAAATACGTATGTTTGAACTCATCGCTATAAGATGGATCAGGTCTTTAACGTATGATTTTTATCTATCTTACTTCTAATCAAAGATTTTCCGAGGTGAACTTGTGTTCGCTTTTATGGACATAGCCCTCCCTTCTCCATCATAGAATAAAATATAAACCCGGTACACAGTTAATGTGTACCGGGGATATTATGTGGAAATTAGGTGTGGAAATGAATGGAGCAGGAGATAAGCATAGGGTTAGAAAAGTCAGAAGTGATCGTAAACGCCAAATCCAACCGGTAATTTCTGTAGAATTCTATGATTGTTTGGCGCGCATTTCGTTTATTACTACAACCCCGATTAAGAACGTTGGAGAGACTTTATGTATAGAAGGGTTACGTTCCCAAAAGGTAATCCATCAACTTTCTTCTTATTTTAGAAGGGACTATCCGTTTCATAATGATTTTGGTGATCTCATCCTATATCCCGGTGATAGCACACGTATGCCTATAACAGTAGACCGTGGAGAAGGTGAAACATCCAGAATATCCATTCGATTTCTCCAAGAACAACACGATCGATTAAGTCAGTTAGCCTACTCATTAGACTTAACGATATCCAGTGCTACCACTCTCTTGTTAGAAAGAGCATTATATATGGATATCGGACTAGAATATATCGAAAAACATATCCAATCTAACATTGATAATCAACGAATGGAGCAACTTCAAGAAGTTTTACTATATATGAACAAATATCAAACACCAGACGACAAAATCACTATTCCTAAGTTAGTAGCCTACCTAGCAAAACAAGCTTACAGTAAAACCAAGAAAGTACATCAATATCTAGAGGAGTGGATCGATCAATTTACAGAATGATCCACTTATTTGCCTTTCTTTACATTCAGTGCATCCCTTTTCCATGAATCATTGATTTGTTTTCCAATTTTAATAGCTTGTTCTTTCGTCATTTTAACAGCCATTGCTAACACCCTTTCAGGATTAATTTTTATGTCTTCATTGTTGGCATGAACTTTAATTTTCAAACGTGCTTTCGCGTTATTTTGTTAACAGCATTTCAAGAATACAAATTCAACTAACCAAAGCTTACTTTTTGGAGATGCTGTTTCATTTCGTATCCTTCAATTCGCTAAGTATAATTATAGCGTGATCATAGCTAACGTAATCTTAAGTACAAGGCTCTTCACCATGTTTAGTGGATAAGTAACTTCCTTCCCAGAGCTAGACTGACCTCCACATACTCATCAGTCTTTCCCTCCGCTACAAAGTTGAAATCCGAACAATATACCAAATGTCATCGGTCATCTTCTTTTACCGCCGGCGGCCCTCTGGAAGCTAGAAATCTGACGTTTCTGGACTTCTTGTTCACCGACGCAAGGCTCGAGATGTAGACGTTATGTGGAATCTCCTCTATGTCAACTCCTTATCCTCCCATTACTGCACGGTCTAGCATTATTAACACACGACTGTTGTTGAGTTGTTAAATAGCAGTAAAAAATGAAAGATCGAAAGAAATAGAAAATCGGGAAAAACCGCAGTAATAGCTCACGAAAAAGTCAATGAAACTATCGTATGCCCTTGACTTAACCGCAACTCCCTTTTAATTAGAAAGTACAATTCAACAGTCAGATATCGTTTCTGACTATATCGAACACTACATTTATGAAGAATTAGTTGCCAATAGATTAGACCAATTAAAACAAGTCGTCTCCTATATTAATAAAAACAGCCCTGTTCAACATACGACTATATCTTAGATCATCAACTTAATTTGGGAAAACATGAAAAAACCGTACCCAAACAGTTAAACAGGCTTTCCATCATTAGTTGGATGAATATATTAACTAATACACTCTTTCCTTTTATTATTAAGTGGGCTTTTCTTCCAAGAATCATTAGCTTGTTGTGCATTTTTTATTGCTTGATCCTGTGTCATTTTGATTCCCATAAATTTCTTCGCTTTTTTCAAATTTCTATAGAACCATTATTGTAATCCCACATAAATAGTACCATATTATTTCACTATCTAACCCGTTGGCGGAACAAGTTCTGATGCAAACCCCGATCAAACAAAAAAGACCCTTACCTCTGGTTTAGTAGGGTCACTCAATTTTATACAGCTCCGGGATCCATATCACTAGAACAATCACTCATAGTACCCACCAATTTCGTACTCCTATCGATAGCGATCCCTCCTTCAGCTAAGCTTGACGCTTTGACAACCGCTATCGATCCAAATCGTTCTCGGATATCATCAACAGCATAGGCCAAGCTCCGCTTCTTTTCCTTCGATCAAAAACTAAACATATCCAGTTGAATCTCTTCATCAGTACATAAATTCGATAAGCAGACATAGAGATTCCTGACATCGGTACCCGGCACATAAAACTTTTCAAATAGTTTCAGGCAGACATCGTATACCTCGTCCTCAAAGTTCGTTGGTATTTGGATACTCATGGAACGAGAAAATCCTCCTGAAACCTCCTTTGAGTAGCCCATCCCGAGTGAAATAGTCCGCCCGGCCAACTGTCCTTTCTGCCCCTACTAGTCACATAGTTCACGTATGACTATTTTTATTTCTGATGGTTTGCATAATCTCGTAGTAACGTGATCCCGTTTCCGTAGCTTTTATGTGAATCACAATAATTAGGAGTAACCGAAGAAAGATCGATTCCCCGGCGTGATTGTATAACTGAACCCCCATAATTCCGAAACGCTTTTACAATATGGAAACATCAAAATTGGCAAGATGTCATACGGTTCTGATCCCTTTTTTTCCATCCGAGATCCAATACCCCACATTTCTTTCAGGAACCGGCATAGTTTTTCAGGAAAATCCTCATATTTCTACTCTGTGATACCTTCTGGCGTTTTCTTGGCTTCAATATCTAGGCAAACTTTGGCCACTAGCATGTTAGGTCCTATCCCTACCGACACGGGGATTCTGAGCTCCTCCAAATTTATTTCTTGATCTGTCTTGCCACTGTCCATTTATCCCCGAAGAGTTTCTCCGTTCCGGTGACATCACTCCATGCTTCGTCCACGGAATATTGAAAAATGATTTCATAAGGTAAAACCGGTTAAAAATTTTTGTTAACTTCATACTGAAAATTCAGATACTTATCCATCTGGGCCTTCACGACTTTAATTCTAGGATCCTTGGGAAGTTCAAAATTTCGAGAAACGTTCTTCACACCAAAATCACGCTTTAAGGCTACAGAGGCAAACAAAATGGAGCCCTACTTTCCGGATCCCCTACAACCGCGAGATAGGTTGTGAGTGGATCTAGTCCCAAACTCGAACAATGGGCGGAGGCATAAAAGCTTTTTGCATCGAGTAAAAGAATGGAACGATTAGGCAACTTGCTGTAATCAAATCTAGATGTAGTCACTTATCATCACCCCTAAGCACACATAATAAAGTGCACGGTTCTAAACACTCCGATGAATTTCGCCAAGATAATGGGTTCCATTGTTGGATTCTCTGACTGCAATGATCTTTCTCTTTGAAGAAACTTTTACAGCTAGCCTCCCCTTCTTCTGTCATGACAATCACAATCTCCCCGTTCTTTGCATCGGACTGGCTGTCTATCAATCGCAAAGTCTCCATCTAATATTCCCGCATCAATCATACTGTTTCCAACAACACGAAGCATATAAACCTCATCACTGCCAATCATTCTCTCAGGAAGTACAAAATATTTCTCCATATCCTTTACCGCAAAGATGGGTTGACCAACCGTGACTTCCCTAAGACATAGATTTGAACAGTGTTGGAGTTATAAATTCCGGTTCATTGTCAGGCTCAAGGAGTTCTAACGCCCGAGGTTTGGTTGGATCTCAGCAGATAAGACCTTTCTCTTCTAAACGGGATAAATGGCCATAGACCGTAGAGCTGGAGGCTAAACATACAGCCTCACCTATATCACAAACCGATGGTGGATAGCCCTTGTCTAGCACTTCCTCTTGATGAAATCTAAAATAGCGTTCTGTCTGTTTGTTAATTCAACCTTTTCACTATCCTATTTACGAACAATTATTCCTGTTTATGTAATAACACAAAACATTTGTTCCTATTTAAAGAAGTAATCAAACAGAAGTTGGAGACTGCCCAAGCTTTTACAAGTAAAAAAACATACAAGAAATTTAAAGCACAATTGAAACTCACAACGGTGAGGTTGATTTGATTTTTAGCTTTGGAAAAGTAAATTCCCTTTCCTTTTTTTCTAGTTTAATATTATCCATTATTTCTTCCGAATTCGTAGTATTCTAGAGAATAAATTTTATATAAGAGAATTCTCTATTTTGTTTTCCATCTCCAAACTACGAATTTCCAGAATTCTTTTCGAATCTATTCACTTCCTTCGAATTTTCGTTCTGTAAAATCGAGACATTATTTTCTTCGAAGGAATTCTCTGTGGATTTCTATAGAAATAAGTTTTTCTATGGAATTCTTTGTTCTGGTTTATGATTTTCTGAAGAATTCTTATCTATACTTAACTAGAACTGACTTCCACCAAGTCTCTTACTTTTGAATTCGAGAGAATTCTTAGTTGCGTTGTGGCACACCTATAGAATTCTAATAGGAATTCTCTCGCAGGAATTTTGTACTACAGAATTCTTTTGTTTATTTTTAGTGATTATATCTATATATAAAATACAGTTTAACTAAACCAGGGAATTCTGAAGAATATAAATTATACGAGGGAATTCTTTCAAGAAAGATTACGGGGATTCAAGTTTGTTATCTCAATGCGTTAAGAATTCTTTGGAAACCTACTGTATTCCTTAGAATTCTAATTTCATGTTCTTATTTCTCAACGCTCAAAGATATAGGCTATATGATTTTCAACCTCCAATATCCTAATAATGCTACATGGTTTTACTAACTGTGTTCGACTAGACTAATTTATATCTGCATCAGATTTGAACCAGAACTATAAAATTCTCAAGTGAATGGAGATCTATTTAAAGTAATACTTAGAATTCCACAGAAAAATTTTAGTTCTTTGCGAATTCTATTAGGAATTCTATAGTTTTTTTGTTTAATTTTAGTATAAAATAAAGAAAAACATATTGTTTTTCCAAAAATCAATGGAAGGGAGGCACTTGTATGGAAGAAGTCATTGTAGATAAACAACATATAGTTGACTTAGAGCAAGAAAACGAACTAAAACAGCGTCTCCTGGATGAATTTAAAGACGATGTCTTATTTAAACTCATCTGCGAGAAAAAGAAAGAACAAGAACTCCTTAGAAAAGCAACTTTTTGGTTAGATACTAGCAAATTCTACAGCACTAGTGAGTTAGCGGGTAACCTAGGGTATAAAAGTTCCAGCAATATACGACAAATCATTAAAGTGACCAAAAAATATATAAACCCTGATGATACAGCAAACGTATACCGGTTTGATTATAGAGGCGCTTTTAAACTCTTGATGATAGACATTTTAAAAGAAGAAATGAAGATCCCAACCATAGCGGAGTATGTGGCTAAAAGTTTGGGTTACCAAAACGAAGAGTATGACGCAAACGACGAATTACTCGATCGCATGGATGAAATGGAGAAAAATCAGCAACATCTCATTCGGACTATAAATGAACTTTTTGAAGTGGACGGTCAAGGTAAGATTTCCGTTAAATCTAAATTTCTCGTTGCAGCTCTTCAGTCTAACGCACTTCAACTTCCAGAACAAACGTTAACTAGACTTGAGGATAAGATCACTGAGTACAGAGAAAAGCACAATGAAGTTGAAAATGAGTTAAAGCAAGAAATTACAACTCTTCGAAAAGAGAATGAATCGCTAGCCAAAGAGGTAGACGTTAAGTTTGCTAAAGAACTAGAGCTACAACGTAAAAAAGACGCAGCATTAAGAAAAGAAGCCTTGATTAAATGGTCTGAAAAGCCAGATTCAGAACGATTCCTAAAAAAAGGTTTTTTTCGGAGAGTAGAGAACTTGGTTGCAATGGAAGAATTTATACAAAAGTACATAGAGGAATATGGCAATAAATAATAGATGGAACCTGGCCCAGCCAGGTTTTTTATTTTTTAAAAAAGAGATCGATAGATTGTACTATCGATCTCTGTACGATTAAAAATTATCATCTAGATCATCTAGGTCCATTAAATCGGCCGCTTTTTGCGATCCTTCGATATCATCTACCAAATCATCAAATCCAATATTTTGACGGGTATGGGTTAATTTCTTTTTTGTAGTGAAGAAATCGTCAAATTCATCTAAACCTGCGGTTGCAATCTCTTGTTGTGCTTTTCTTTGTTCTTCTTCAATGGATTCCCATTCATTCTTTTCTTCCAATAACTGATGAATCCGAACAGGAGCTTCTGCCACCACCGCTAATCCGTAAAATAATATCTCCTGTAGATGACGACTCTTCGAAATGGCTTGGTTCACTTTTGTATTTAATAACTCGGAAGCATGTCCATAGACGGCATCAGCAATCTTAGGGGATATATTTTTCCCTTCCGGATAAATAACGGCAATAGCACCCGCCAGCGCTTTATCAAAACGATAATCGGCAAGAACCTCGTTATCTTTAAATAGTCTCGTTATTTCAGCTTCAAAATTTATAGAATCTTCATTGTCAATGGTTAAATCATTCATTTTGGAGATAGATAACCAGCCAGGAGTCGATAATGTAGACAACAGCTCTGTTTTATCGAATACGCTACGTCCTCCTAAGAGTGGTAATGTACAAATTTCAAATAATGTACTGGCCACTACCATATTTGAGTACGAACGAGCGTCTATCTCCATTCCTTGTGTGGTGGTTAAGGGATCATTATAGTAATCCGAAATCTTTTGATTATCCATTACTAATACTGAACCGATTTTACGTTCACGCATCAATTGACTGAGTACATTAATACCAGCTAAGGCATTTTTCCGGAAAGCAGAACCTTTTTCATCCTTTGATGGAAGAGAGCAAATCACACCTAGCGGGATCTTATTGCCATCGCTTGTGGGAATAGCACGACGACTACGAATTTGAGATAAATAACTCAAAGCAACCTTTAAAGCCCCGTTACCGGTACCACCGCCTAAAGAAACACACACCCACACAAACTCTGCATTTTGAATATCCTGTTCCACGGCTATCAGTTTATAAGTGTCTTTGTTTTCAACAGCGATCTCGTAACCCAATTGAGCGTTCTTATCTGTACCCTCAAGGGCTGGGTATCCTGTATGTTTGGTTTCAATACGCCTTTCATCAGGAATCAAACCACGATGTTCGTTCATATCAGATTTAGATGAGTTTAACAGAAAAGTCGGGAATCCGAATCGAGATAGTTCGGCAGCAATACGACCACCACCTTGTCCAAGTCCAACGATTGCTTGAGAAGGAAAACGACTAAACTCTGATTCTAATTCGCTGGACAGAACATGACGAGATAATAACGCCTTTAAAGCACCTAAATTTTTTAGAGAATCTATTGATTTCATGTAATCTAACTCCTTTAATTTTGTTTTTGTTGCTCTTCAGTTACAAGCATCTTTAATAATTGTCTTCCGCGATTGGTTACAGAATATGGGGTACAAGTTCCATCTTCTTTCTTATCGATAAAGCCTTGCGCCTCCAGAATAGTAAAAGCTCGATCATAGTGTTTTCGTTGACTATGATAATTTTCTAATCTAGTTTTAATCAGTCCATGACCAGATTTGTTTGCACGAACTACCTTCTTAAATACTTCTACTGTGAAATCATCCATCTTTTTTCGAAAAAACAAAAGATGTTCAGGATGAAATAATATTTCATCCAAATCTACAATCCGATTGGAAGACTCCTCCATTGTCATCCTCCTTACGCCCATTTATGTACCACAATTGTGTACCATTATGGTCCATTATAGTAGAATATCATAAATTTGGCAATTTCTATTAGGATAATAATATGTATATCTTTTGGTATTTATTCGAAATGGCAGAATATATTCTTATTTTCTATCCATCTTTCTCTCAATTAATTTTAATTGACTTGAGTAAAATTACAACCATTTGTGTACCACAATTGTGTACCACAATCAAACCTATAATTTTCAATTAATATAAGGATATTATGTACCACAATTGTGTACCACAAATAAAACTACATATTCCTAAAGTTCATACCCGATCATTTTATACCAATTTTATGTATGGTACATAAATAAAATTAATTTGATTTAAACAAAAAACCTTTTTTATCCTATATGGCTAGAAAAGGGTCAGGTTTTATCTAATGGGTTAGGTAATCTAGCCTGTTAAAAAGGCCAAAAACCCGCATCCACACGTCCGATAATTTGTTCTTTAGATATAGTACCGATCATTCTAGAATCCATGCTATGATGACGGTTATCTTCCATTACAAATAAATGACCTTTCGGTACTGTTACGAGACCAAAATCTCCTGTTAAAAAAATCCTCCACGCTGGGCTTGTCCTTTGAGCTCAGCTAAGTAGAGCTCAGGGATTAACTCCACATTAACATACAATTGGTCATTCTTCACTTGTATGGTTTGACCCTCTGTAGCAATAATACGTTTAATAAAAACTTGATCCTTTTTAGCATGAAAGTTGTTTGGGTCCACCAATTGCTTAGGATGATTTCATTCTTACATTCTACTCATTCATAGGTTCATCCCATGGTAGAGGAGAGAATTCCCAAGAAATGAAGTTTACTATGAGGAATTCGGTAGTAACCGAAGGGGAATTCGGTAGTAACCGAAGGGGAATTCGAACGAATATGGTAGAATTCCCGTCAAAATGTAATATGTATCCCAATAACAGACTGGAATATAAGCCTCTAGGTTCTTACGATATTTGTTAAATCTGTTTTTGGGAAGATGATATTGTTCAGTTCCAAGACCCTGATTAGAAGACCAACCGTGGGAGCCATAGGGATAGCCTGCTTACATTCACCCAGTATGGTGTTCAGCGCAGGAATCACGTGACTTCAGTCATGTGAGGTTCAAAACCCAAGTGGTTGCATAAAGTTGCTTAATTTCGCTAAATAATTATGTGTTGAAAAACAAAGATACTATATTTTAGAAAAGATTTCCTCTTCTGTGTTGTTAAAATGGTGGATTATGAGAGCAAGCCATTTTAATTGAAAGCATGATGAAGATACATCCATGATGGTATTCGCTTTACAGAAGTGCATTAAAAAGAGGGGATTCGATTTAATTAACCGGTGAGGGGCATGGATACTTTACGCAGCTGATGTGTATTTAATACACGCAAAGATATTAATTGGATAGAATTATTTTTTGTCATCATTAAATCACTTAGGGCATATGTTTAGGGCAAGTCGGCAAGTTGCGCAAGTAGGGCAAGTAGGGCAAGTAGGGCAAGTAGGGCAAGTGTAATCACTTGAGCAAGTTGCGCAAGTAGGGCAAGTAGGGCAAGTGTAATCACTTGAGCAACTTGCCCTGAGATATCCCAACTTTTAAATTTGAGGTGATTTGATGGATGAAATTAAAGTGATGATAGGTAACGAAGCAAGTAAGGTAAAGCCTCATAAGAAGATTTGTGTAAAAACAAATATTACTCTGGAATCAAATATACTTCTTCATCGGTTATCGATGACGGTTAGTAAGTCTAAAACAGCCCTTGCTACAGAGATTATTGAAATCATGTTACGTAATCCAAGTTTCATTACGTTTTTGCAAGATAAATACAATGTTCCTAAAGAGCACCGATTAGTTGTAATAACGAAAAATGGAGAAGTTCGTTATTAACTAATTATTCATTAATTCTTAACATTGAATGATATTGACCAAACAAACGAACGGTAGTTGGACAATGTCATTCAATGTTTTAGCTAAAAGTAGGATAGAATATCTAACTGCAACGACTGAATAAAAGGAAAAACGAATTCATATCCCTATTTAAAAACTGGTTATGATAGTCTACTAGCAATTTGCATTATTGAATATGGGCTTAATTCAGTAATGCAACAACTCCTAGCTCAATTAATAATTATACTATTATTATTGCGGCATTTAACGAAATCACCGGAAACGGTTGAAATATACTATTCGTACCATCATTGGGTAACGGGATATTCAAGTTTCTACGTACCAAAAAAATGAATATAGATAATCAGGTCTTGGATAAGTTTGGAAACACACTTTGATGTTAGAGTACTATATATTAGAAATAGCAGTATTTTACAAAAATGCACTTTTGTACTAGTCAGATTTGCTGAAAATATGATCATTGAAGAACAATTACGTATACAATGTTTTAGTTAGTTTTATTTTTTATTCCCTCCTTATTGATTATCATCTGCACTCAGATTCCAAGATGCATAATTTAAGTAATCTATGTATAAAGTTTAATAATACAGTCTAAACTGATAGACAAACTACTGGTCTAACATAGATTAATGGAGGGTATTCCTATGCAGGCAGAAAAGAAGTCACGCCAAGATTCGTGGTCGTTTGAAGATGATCAACTTCTGGCCAATACCGTATACAACCATATTCGTGAAGGAAGTACACAACTGCTAGCTTTTAAAGAAGTAGCAGAACTCTTAAATCGAACATCTGCAGCTTGTGGTTTCCGTTGGAACAGTACCATTCGAAAACAATATGACCAAGAGATAAAAAATGCAAAAGAAGAACGAAAGAAGAACAAGAGTATCAAGAGAAAGGGGTTAGAAAATAGCGAAGTCCATCAAGTACAGGTGAAAGCAAATCCTTCTTCCAGCGATAGCAATTTGCAGGCTTTTTATGGGGGAAATATGAGCTTTGAGGATATCATGAAATTCCTCGGGCAAAAGGTAGAAGAATATCGTAGGCTGGAAAAGGAATTAATCTTAAAAGATCAAATCATCCGGGAACTCCAAGATGAAATCCGACATCTTCGAAAAGAGCTCGATAATAAGGTAACTCAACCACCAAGTGAATTAGTAGAGGATTATCAAACATTAATTCAAATTCTAGATCGCGCACGTCAGATGTCGATCTTGCCTACCTAATTCAATCACTAGACTAAAAACATTAAATTTTCCACCGGATATAGACAAGGATTATTGTTCAATCAATAAGTTTATTTAACAAGTGGAGTGGAAAATGTCAAAAAAGAAGATTTGAGACGATGAGGCAATTTAATCACGTTAATACAATACAGAAACATGTACCTTTCTAAATGTAGGTATTTGAGTTTAATGTTGTAATGCTATAACCTTCCAATGATGGTCCTAAAAAGGTTTTACCATATAAAACCCTCCTAAAGTGGAAAAGGTCTTCTAATTGGTGAAGGCTTTTTTCTCGTGTTTGCTTTATAATGCCGAGCCTTCCACTTGATAAACTGGATAACTGTATTTTTCCCGCCATGATGTAAGCTAATATCAGATCTTTCTTAGCCCGTCTCCTACCTTAAAAGATTCATAACACTAATTGGGGTCATTCAGATTTCTTCGTATAAGGATTGTGTTTATAAATATTTTCAGTAAAGCCTTCTCTCGTTCCACGAATCAAGGCTTCAGTAATTAGTCTGTATCATGATCGAAAGCATCTATGGGATAACTTAGTGTATCTGTTGTTTCCAAAAATCAACTTTTCTATTTTATTCATTTAATAATCCATTACTTACTACAGTTCTGCAACTAAACAATCTCTCAATTTCTTAGTTTTTACTGAGTATTACCCATTATTACATAGACGATCACTGGTTTTCATAATAAAATGATAGAAGACGAAGGGGGTGTTAAAAATGAGTAAAAAAATTGAGAACATCCTTGATAAAGCGGTCCCAAAGTTAATTGATAAAAAGAGAGAATTATCTCTTTTTGATATCTATGTTATCGAAGCAGAACTGGATAAAGAACTTGACGACGTAGTCAAGAAATTGAAAAATTGTAATATGCGTGAACTGACCAAGGTGAAGGAAAAAATTAATGATCAGTTAATTAATCTAATGAGAGAATACATTGACTCTAACGGAAAAAATGAAGAATTAGTTTCCTATCAAGAGAACCTAGACATGCAACAAAAAGTAATATCTAAAACCATAGAAACAAAACAGCTATATCAAAAGCAATTTACACATCCAGTTGAAAAAAACGTGTTTCGACATGGGCTTTTTCGATCTTCAACCCCAAATGAAACTACATTACAAAGGATACGAACAGATAAAGGGATCATTGAAGAGGTACGGAATGGCTTTAGAAAGCTATACTATCGAAATGAAAATGGTTATTATCTGACTACCTATGATTCAAAAGTGTTTATAGGCCTCCTAAAACTATGGGAGATGAAAGGAAAGGAACGAGCATTTCACTTTCAATTTAAAGAATTATTAAAAGTAATTGAAAGTGACTTGGCTGGCGGCGAATATAATCTTTTATCCAAAAGTTTGGACAATCTTGCTAGAACATCCATTATTATGGAGGAGTATCTAGATGCAACGAGTGGAAAAAAAACAAGAACTCGAATTCACCATCCTATTCAGAACGCAGATATCATATACACTAGTGGTACTGCGGAAGCACATATTGAATTTAACAACTATTTACACGATAGTTTACTAGCAGGGAACTATGTATTAATTAATATGGGTTTATTCAATGATCTAGCCACACCAACTTCAAAGAATTTATACCTTTATATCGTGAATGAACTAAGCGAACATGAAAGAAACATACTCATTGATCCTCTCATCGAGCACCTAGGTATTGTCGCTTCTACTCGGACTAAAGCTGTGAATATGATAAAAGAAGCATTTGCCGAATTGAAAGATTTTGATGTAATTAAAGACTATGATGTCATAAAAGCGGGTAGATTTTATAAAGAATTTACTTTTGTGCCTTCCGACTGGCTTAAAAATCAACCCATTATCATTGAAGAGAGATCAAACATCACATTTTTGGGTCAGCAATGACCCTTATTTTATTTTTCTTAACATCTCCTTAATTGTTTATCCTCTGCACTCCGATTTCTATTTATCCTCTGTACTCCGATTCAGCACCAATGTTATTGCAATTTACCATTTAAAAAAATTTTTTTTAGGTTTTAATTATCCTCTGTACTCCGATTATTGATTATCCTCTGTACTCCGATTATCCCCTGTTCTCCGATTATCCTCTGTCCTCCGATCAACCTTTATCCTCTGTACTCCGATTATCCTCTGCGCTCCAATCAACCTTTATCCTCTGTACTCCGATTATCCTCTGCGCTCCGATCAACCTTTATCCTCTGTACTCCGATTATCCTCTGTCCTCCTATTTTTCATTATCCTCTATACTCCGATTATCCTCTGTACTCCGATTATCCTCTGTACTCCTATCTTACTTTATCCTCTGTGCTCCGATTGCCACTTTTTTCATATCAATGTTATGATGTCGGATAAAGGCGATTGGTGCCGTTAACAAAATGACAAATATAAGGAGGTAAGAGGAATGATCCATCGTAAACTATGCGATCCAACGAAAACAAAACATTATAGCCCATTGAGAATGCAATTTCATTTTGTACTTTCCCGTTTTGTTTGTTGGGATGGATTAATTCCACTTACTCCAAAGGAAATCGCCGTTGAAATGGACTGTGATCTGCAATCGGTTTACAAGTTTATGAAGCAAGGAGTCCGGGACGAGATTATTCGTGTTGAAGGTGATCGGATTTATTTAAATCTTTATGTACCCTCCGATCAGTATAAAATGGGTTACGTCAAACATTATCCCTTTATAGAATCGAACGAATTTAAGAAGACCAGTGTGCAAACTCAACGTTTTGTACTTTATACCCTATGGTATGGAGTCTATAATGGACGCATTCTATCTCGCCCAATTTCTACCCTTTACCATAGCCCTAGAGAACAAAAGGGTGTATTGAACCTGTACTCTAAAGCACCGGTTCTTGAAGTGTTGGAGGAAGCCCAATCCTTTTTACAAATCGAAAGTTTTAAGCTTAAAGGGGAAGAATGGTTCAGGGTAACAGGTATCCGACCAGAATTGGAAAGAGAGCCTTTGAAAAATAAAGGAGAAGAGAAATGGCTTGAGGATCGTCTCATCGAAAGCTATTGTCATGATATTCTTTCCTATGACACCAAAATCAACCTCATGAAAATAAAAGATGAATATACTACCAAGCTTGGCTCAGTCGGCTTAGAGTTATTTACTCGTGCCATGGATAAGCTCCTTTTAACTTTTTCTATATATGAAAAGGAACAAAAGGGGGAGGTCTGTCCATTTTTACGTGGTATTTTAGCTGATTTAGAAGTGAAAATCCTACCAACGCTGCAAATGAGAATGGCATATGTCAAAAAATCAATATCTGCTATAAAGAATATGGGGTTACAAGAATCTTCTCAATGGACTCGTCAATTTACCAAAAAAATGTGTGAAATTCGTGATATAATCGAGACCTTACTTATGCGCCAATATAAAAGAAAAGAACAACAAAAGCAAAAAGAAGCAGAAAAAGCAATATTACGTAGTTTCCAACCATTCAATTGGTTAGAAACTACAGCGGGAGCGGCGATTCCATAGGATGGCCGCTGGTTGTCATGCCCTTTTATGAAAAAATCATTTCATTTTCAAAAAAAAGCGAAGAACCGGTGTAAAAAGCCCGATTCTTTGCTTTTTTTTATAAAGTTGATCAACCTTATATAGAAGTCATGAATCAAACTCAACCGTAAAATTGGCATCTATTCTGTGGATTATAGATTCAATCTATGTGAGTATTAAGTATAAGAATGTTGATACCATATAAGAAGCTGTGAATTTTATAATATCGTCTGTTATTTCTAAGTTATCGTCCGTGGATTTTTTTCATCTATATCCTCAAGCCCTTGATATATCAATGTTAGTGAGGACAATATTAAAACGCTAATGGTATTTAAAAAAGAATATTTAATAAATGATTATAACCAAATAGTTATTTTTATGATTACTAAAAGTATTAAGTTACCACTTTTATTTTATAACCATTTAATTTTTTTCATTATTATCTCTAGAAGTAAGTGATTAACAATCCCAAATTTAGTTTTATGCAGTCCTTCTAGATTATTGGTGTATCCGGGGGAAGATTACTGTTAACTAGGGTAGAGGTATTTCCCCATTATTGACCTACTTGCTTTTATAAAACGATCCTTGTAGTGGTCCAACAGCTTGTCCAAGTATTTTCGAAAATAGGCCTGCGGGGGAAGCAATCATCCGAGTTAGTAATGGCAAACGAAACGTAATTTTATGAAGGGAAGCCCCTGGTTAGATCGAATTAGGAGATCTGGAATAGGGAGCAAAAGAACCTAGAAGCAGAGTTGGGGAGGGGCGATCAACCCGAAACGGCAACCATCCGTTGCCTTTGGTGCTAGGAAAAACGGAAGTAGGGGAGCTGCTCCTCGATTCACTGGAAAGAATCAAGCATATCCTGGTAGCGGGTACTACCGGGTCAGAGAAGTCCGTTTTCTTAAACAGTTTAATCCTGTTGCTCATGATGATTAAATCTCCAAAAGAGCTCCGTTTTGTGCTGATTGATCCGAAACGGGTAGAGTTCTCTCTTTTAAAAACACCCTTCATGTAGAGACTTTGGAAACCGAACCGAAAAAGGCTGTTCAATTGTTAAAGCACTTGTCGATGGAGATGGATTGGCGGTATTAACGATTTGCTGACTACGGGTTGAAAAAATAAATAAACTTAACCAAAGATAACAGCTACGATAAAATAATTTAATTGTTTCCTTTGTATGTCTACGATAGCTACGTTAGAGTATTAGGGTGTATATGGAATTTATTTAGAAAATAGTGGATGGTTTTTTATACGAATTAACCTGGATTTATAGCAAAATAACAGAGATTTAATTAATCGTGTTTGCTAATGTAGATAAAATTCAAAAGAGTCGGTTTATCCCACAGGAACCGACTTTCTTGGATTAAACACCTGATTTTCTTACTTTCATTTTAAAGCTCTCTATAAAACAGTAACAGAGCTTGAATAAATCCAAGCAATAACCTATTTTCTACGGATCGTATGGCGGATTTGCAAATATAAAAACATTGGATAATATGACTTAGTTGGAATAAAAACGAACGAGCTATCTCAGCAGCTCGTTCGTTTTACTTTGTATCTAACCAGTAATAGAATTTTGTGGGTGAAATCGATTCAATTTTACGATTTGGACTGGGAGGAGGTGATGATTTGTGACCATTAAACAAAATTTTTTATTCAATATCTCCTAAACCTTACGTTTATTTATATGAGTCAAATTAATGTTAGGTTTATTCATATCATGGGTTTAAATGAAGTCATCGGCGTCTTTCAACGTAAGATGAAAAGTGGGTTTACATACGTCTTAGATTTAATGCTGTATTTTCCGTAACGGGAATATCATATAGAATATAAAAAAAGCTAAAACTAAGTTGTATTTGTATTAGTTTGTATGTTAAGGTTGTGAACTCCATTGACCACATTCACAGATTGAACAATCCGAAAGGGAAGAAATTGAAGAGGGTATTTAATATCCGTAATCATCCATAAAGTAGGGAATACCGGACAGTGGGGGTTATGTTGCCAGGAAGAGTTTTGCCATTCGTTACTTTGATAGTATCTAATATATCGATTTAATTTTTCCCTCATTTTTTGGGGCGAATAGTAAGATCGTTGAATTTCTACAAAGTAAGGATTTCCTTCCCAGATCATAAATATATCCGGCTCCATATAGGTAGGTCCAAACTTTGCCTCGACCTCAAATTTACTAGGTAAACTAAATTCACGGAGTTCACGATAAAATTTTAAAATAGCTAGAAAGTGATTTAGTTTTTGACTGTTAATTTTTACGGTTGATGGATTGGGGAAGTAAAGGTAAGGGCGATGTTTGGTATTCGCTTGTATCAAGTTTTTTTCTCTCAATCGCTTAAGAACGGTGTTACACCCTTTAATTTTTTCTTTTACATCATGGAAGTGAATTTCAACAATATCATCACGGCTCATCACCCGAAACCTTTGAAGATCGGATAGAATAGCTTGATCTCTATATCTCATGTAATTCTCCTTTCGTGTTTCTTTTGGAAACATATCGAATGGTTTAGATAATATAGGGGGTTCTAATGAATAAGACAACCCAGACACGAGCTCGAATGACCTTTAATACCTGAATAATGTGGTGTCATGTCTTTATAATCTATGCAGATGGTGTTGTCCAAGTTGCATGACTGTGGAATGGGACAATCTTATTGGATCATATGGTTAATATAGATATCTCATAGAAGGGAGGAAATTTCATGCTTAAACAGGGGAATCCGTTAGAGGAAATAGGAAGCGTTGTTGAGTCTAAATTTCATGAAGTTTTTCATTCGCGAACTGTTGAAAAAGAAATAAGAGGAATCGATTATTTATATATTGTGGAATTTCCAGATGGTCAGCAAATGGCTTTGTGTATTCCAACGATGATCAACGAATTGGCGTCTTATTTAGAGGGTTACTGAAATGAGTCAATAATTGATGTTTATTGATGTTATTGGGACCAAGTTCCATCTTTGGATCGAAATTGAGAATTAAATAATAAAACAATCCATTATAATACACGTTTTCGGTTAAATAAAAACCATTATGGGTATTACTAAATAATGGAAAATTTTAAATTTTACTTATCCCCTCATTTATCACTTATCCGGATTATATATATGATGAACTGGTTAGTAGTTTACTAAATCTAAGTCTGTAAGCACCTTGAAAAAGGTGCTTTTTCTATTATCCTTATCAAAAAGCCAGACTTCATGGTTTATCAAACAGGTTTTCTGACCATACTGAATATAAAATCCAGGACGAGGTGTATCAGTATGGCCATTAAAATGACTAAAGAACAAGCTGCTAAAATCGCAAAGGACGCAAACAAATCTTGGAATAAGAGTCCGTTAAATGTAAAAAAGAAATAATCAATCCGTATTTTCTTTTAACCATTCGTCTACAGCTTTTTTCATCGATTGCGTACGATCCTTCATATTTTCCCAAATCAAGTGAAGGATCTTAGCGACGGTAGTGTCTTTTTCCGGGTTGAATTGATTAATGTAAGCTACGACTTCTTCTAATTGGTGTAGTCGATGAGGATCTAATTCTTCTTTGATGTACTCCTCTAAGTAAACGGAGACAAAGTCAGTCTCTTGTAGAACGGATTCGATCAAGAGTGTGGTTGCAGAGGATACGGTCAGATCTAAGGCATAAGAGAGCTCTTTTACCGTTTCGAATAGGTGTGGGGGGAAGCGCAGAGAAAGTCTACCCTTGGCTCCTGTACCACGATCAATTTTTATAGGAGCACGATCTAAACTTCCACGAAAGCAGATGGAGTCTCCAAAATTATTTGTGAAATAAAAATCTCTTCTAAAGAAATAGGATAAGCCAGTAATAACTTCTTGCGATTGTGTTCCAACCCGACAAATATCCTCTGCGATATCTTTAACTGGTCGAACCGTAATATATGACAATCGATTCATACATTCATAAAGTTCTATGGAAACGGTTGGCTTTACATCTCTCTTTTTATCCGATCGAATTTTTCTTTTTTGTCCCTCTCTTCTCACTCAATCACATCCCAAAAATTAGACCTTATCCTATGGACACATTCCACGTGTCCATAGGATATTTTATTAAAGCCTATGATGGGGGATTGAGGAACATGCATTCGATATATTGGGAGAAAGCGAATTTTTAATCCTCATACATAACTATATTCTTTGACTCATAAAATAGATTGCAAAATAAAAAAAGCTTCACCAAAATAGAGAAGCCTTTTTTATTTTCCTTTCTTTGCAAGATCCAGTAGCTCTTTTGCTTCCTCTCTTGTCATAACAAAACCTCCTTTGAAAGGGGTGTAGGGATGAATAAACAAGACATGACATTTTCGATCACACTGCCATATCAGTTAGCAGATGACTTACTTAAAGTTGTGCATTATGCGAATCAAAAGTTAGATAACCCAAAAGATTATTTGCAGCCTGAGGATGTGATTCGTTCAGCACTCGTCTACTTTATCCCTAAGTTTGTACGATCTGATCTTATCCACCATCATGAGGTTCCATCTTTAAGTTACTTAGGTGATAAGCAACTTCCACTAAAAAACAAACTTAAATCACATTTGAAAAAAATTGGGAAGTCAGGTGCTCGATTTGCTCGTGAAATTGGGATAAGTACCGGTAATATGTCCGATATCCTTAATAATAAGAGTCAACCTTCCTTAGATGTTTTTCTCCGTATTTACTTTTCCCTTAATTGTCCCAATTTAGATGATATTTTGTATCGTGAAACCTCTTGATTGATGGAGGTTTTCTTTTGGTTTAGGGTATCGGAAATCCGAGAGCAAAAGCTATCGAAAATCGGAATAGGACAACTTCTAGCCAACATAGAGTGTACTACATAATAATTCTTAGCTTTATTTTTGACCAAAAGGTATGAATTTATTCCGAAGAGGAATAGAGAAAAACACACTTCTTAAATGGTGAAGGAGATGGTGACTAATGAAGATTAAAATAAATGGAAATGAGCTAACGGAAAAAATCAGTATTTAAGAGTTAATAGGAGAGAGCACTGATTTGGTTCGAGTATGGTTACCAAAATGGAGGGATTAAACCATGGATGTTAATGTTATAGGTAATCATATAGGGATAATTGGTGGCTTGGTATTTTCAATTATTTGTGTTGTAGCAATCTCTCGCGACCGAGAGGGAAAAGAAAAAATCGATAACTCTAGGAGTAGGATCAAGGTGAAAGTGAATCGTCGTTAGATGTATGAATTCGCACGAGGGGAGAGTGAAAAAGTGAATATCACATCATGGAATAAAGTCATTGATATCATCACGCGTAATGGGGGAAATTCTAGATTTGTATTATTTGCAGTTTTAGCTTATATAGAAGATTGCAGAGAGGGCGAGAGTTACTTTTCTCTTAGCCCAATACAATTAGAAGAAATGAGAAGAGGATTAAGCGGACTAACATGGGATTAAATAGGAGGCATTTATAACTTAAAATTAGGGTCTCCCCAACAATAAGAATTGCTAAAACATAGATGATACTTTGTGTTAAAAGGAATATAAAGAGGTGTTTTTGTATGTTATGGTTCGAAGTGCGCAAATTATTCTGGTCAATATGCTGTTCTTCAGGCGTTAACTTATCATATAGAGGAAGATTGCTGAAGTAGCCGTAATTAAAACCATTGATTTTCCTAGAGATGCAACAAGAAAGTTAGTTTGAATTTCAGGAAACAAAATTTTGTATCATACAGCAAAAGAAAAAATCGTCATACAAATTCCTCTTAACAATGGACTATGAGTAAGAGGTCATTAATGAATGTGGAATTGATAAAAGAACTTCTTCCACAACGATTAATACAAGGACAGATTGATCACGTAGTTAGCTACGATTGACCTCTGCCTGTGTAAAACGGATGAAAGGGCGCTGGTTAATTGTAGACTCAGACATGATGGAGCGTACTTATGTCTGTGTTAGCTAAGCGACTGGTCTATCCGAAGGCTCAGTTCGATAGGGAACACCACTGGCCGCAGCCAATTCCTTAACTGTTATGTCCTTTTCAGCCAATATAACCTTCAGTCTTGAAGTGCCCATTTCATTTCTCTCCCGCTAGTGGTCTTATTAACAGGACAGGCAAGATTCATAAAATTCAAACAAACAAATCAAATTTATTGTTATAGGTTTATATGAATAACATACCACATAGGTGGAATGATAACTTCCACAAGGATTTTCATAACTTTATTGGAGGGATTTAACATGCCAGGACAACAAGAGAGTCGTAATTCGAATCGGAAACTAGTTCCTCAAGCGGCTAGTGCGATTGACCAAATGAAGTGGGAGATAGCGCAGGAATTCGGCATTCAACTTGGTGCTGACCAGACATCCCGTGCGAATGGTTCTGTTGGTGGAGAAATTACGAAGCGGTTGGTTCAGTTTGCAGAGCAATCCCTAAGTGGAAGAATTCAATAAATTATCCTGAAAGTTCTAGTACCCTATCACATACAAAAGCCTTGAGAAAAAGCAAATTCTCAAGGCTTTCGTATGTGATTAGGCGGTTTCTTCTCCGTTGACGGAACTCTTTAAACTCTTACCGGCCGTGAAGGCGGGAATTTTGGAGGCTGCGATCTCAATCTCTTGACCGGTCTGTGGGTTGCGACCTTTACGAGCGGCACGTTCACGAACTTCAAAGTTTCCAAATCCGATTAACTGTACCTTTTCTCCCTTTTTCAAGCTGTTTTCAATGGCCTCGAATATTGCATCCACCGCTTTTGTGGCATCTTTCTTGGTGATTTCTGCGGTTTCTGCTACGTAGGCTACTAATTCGGTTTTGTTCATCTGTAGACCTCCCTATAAAAATATAGTTATTATTATCAATATAATGAAAACTAGTGTTTGAAAGCAAGTTATACTTGTACAAAATACCCCCTGGTCCTTACTGGATCCAAGATAGAGGATCCCTATGATTCACAACACCAAAAGGGGTATGAGGATCCACCCGTAGCGTAATTTCAGTACCGATTTGATTTGTATCCTGCTAGTCTATGTATGACCATGATGGACAAATCACTAGTTTTTAGACATGTCACCACAGCTTAGTTTATTTGCTTGTGTCCATTTTTTATATTACACTTGTACGCAAGACATGACATCTAATGAACAGACATCAACTACAACCGATAAGGAGTGAAGTTCGATGCAAGCTGACATGAAGATGGAAGATGTTTTGGCTAAGTTGAGGCAGTTAAAGGCAAAAGGGGAATCACTAAGTAAAAAGAAAGTAAAGCAATCTGATCCTGTATTAATGCGAAGTGCATTGTTTTACTTTCCGTCATGGGAACATGCATTAGATAAAATTGACGTATAGATAAGTGATAATAAGGGATACCCATAGCTAAAAAAGCTAAAGGTATCCTTTATTTACAATTGGATAAACTCTTCAATCGCATATAACCCTTATCACAATTCAAGTTTAATTCTTCTCTATTTCTTCCCCTTTTTTAAGCGAATCCGATTGAGTCGATTGACTGCGATATGAAAAATGACTATTTTTTTAGACATGTCAATATTTGTAATTTGTCTAACTGTTTCATCTACTCATCATGCATGTATTGGATTATAATGAAATTCCCTACGCATGAACTTGAAGTGAATCATTGTTGCCTGCCAGGAATGGCAGGCACATTTTTTATCTCTAAAAAAATTATTTAGCTATATAAAATGATTATCTGGTTTGTATATGTCGATAAAAATGGGCCCGCCAAAAGATTGGCGGGGCAATATGTTGATACAGGAGGGAGTTACGTAATTTCATTATAGAAGGATAATATGACCAGAATGTTACATAGGAATGAACAAAATAATAACTTGAGCGGTTAGTTGTGATAATATAAGAACATATATTCTTGTTTAGAGGTGGTTGTATGGAGAAATGGTGGGAAGTCAGTAAGATTAAGGAGCAGTTGGCTGCCGTTGACTTATGCCAGTGTAAAACGGAAATGAGAGGGCGATGGTTAATCGTAGACCCGGAGACGATGGAACGTGCTTATGTCTGTGTTAGCTGCAAGCGGCGGGTTTATCCGAAGGCTCAATAGATTAGGTGAGGGGATATGACCCTATAAAAAGAAGATGGAACGAGTGAATACTTGGTTATGTACTTTTGAAGGACAAAAGACAACCATGAAAAAGAACCAAAGGGATACCCTTTGGAATCCTTATGACGCTCGGCGCTAGCCAGCCCTCGAACGGTGTTCGGGGGGATATTTAGCTTATTGGGTCACCATTCGTCAAGGGTCGCTTCTTATCCTCCCGCCGAAAAAAAAGACCAGCGGTCCGGTACCGCTTTTCCCCTTGACGAAAAACGTGGTTATTCTTTTCCTCCCACGTTTTCGATCCAATATTGGATGATTTTTAACCGCTGACGACCGATGTTTTGTTGAAAATAAGGGGTATCCAAAAGGATAGGTCTATCTTCTAAAAACATCCGCATCTCTTCCGCCTTTTTCAGATATTCCTCAGTTTGTATGGGCTGCCACGGGATAAAATGTTCGTAGAGATCATCGAATAATGCTTTGATATAGGCGGTTTGTTCCGCAATACTCAAGGTTTTTTCCTCCTTCACTAGATATTCCGTTTTGGACTCCACATGAAGCTGTAATTGGTCTTTTGTGATTTGAAATATGATGTCAAATTCATGGGCTAGCTCCCGATCATCAAAACCTTCCGGTTGACGTAACCATTCTTGGTATTGTTCAGATAACCGCATGTGGGCACTCCCTTTCATTTTCATTACAATATAATTAATTTAATTATATTGTAATGAAGTGGTAATTATATTACAATATAGAAAAATCCCCCTCAGGGGCCATCCGAGGGGGAGAAATCAGGAAGGTTACATCATTCCTGACTCTTTGAGAGATTGAAATCTTTCTTCACCGAGGATGAGGTGGTCTAATACCTCAATCCCTAGGATTTTCCCGGCTTCCACTAGTCGGTTCGTGACGGATAGATCTTCACGGCTGGGAGTCGGGTCTCCGGAGGGATGATTATGTCCAACGATAATGGATGCCGCATTATGTAGGATCGCCGCCTTAAATACTTCCCGAGGGTCCACAATCGCTGAGTTTAACGAACCGACCGACACTTTTTCTACCCCCGTGATTTTGTTTTTTGTATTCAGGAAAATGGTAGCAACACTTCTCTGTCTGATGTCCCGATGAATTCCCGCATGACCTTTACCGCATCTTGTGGGCTCCGGATTGATTTTTCTCCATACACCATCATATTTCGTTCCTTTACCAACTGCACCGAGTAAACCGTAATCCGACTTCTTTTTTGTTCCATCTTAATCCTCTCCTTATAGGAATTTGTCCGAGCGTCCCTTGCGGGGCCGCCTGAGGCAAACGAACCAAGGGTCGAGGCTCGCCGCGCAAAGCCTTTCCGCGTGGGGAGAAGACCCGTGCCCCGAATAGCTTTGCAAGCCTAGCTTCTTGAAAGGACTCTTTGCAAAGCAGACATTCGGGGATGGTACGCTTGTCAAAGGCGCGGCCTCAACTAAGCGAGGACAAAAAAAGAACCGGTGCAGCCGGTTCTTCTCCGTTGTATTTCTATTTTTCATTGACCATCTTCAGTTGTCATGTCATATGGAAAACTCTTTTGGATTAATTGGTTTATAGTGTTTATGATCCCGACTCCTATAGTTAGCAGGCACGTAAGGGTAAGGGGATGTTCTGGAACTGCCTTTGCAGCAGTTCGGGCTATTCCTGTTAGCTTGTGTTAGCCGATCATCTCCGCTTATAGTTTTAAACTAGGCCCAAGGAGTGGGGGATGAAAGATGAATGTATGACAGTAAATGTAGTAGAAAATAGATCGAAGGCTTGATAGACGAATCCTTCCATCCATTTCATCTTGGCGGAACCCGTGGAAGTGGTATGGTGATTATGGAGGGATGACGTGTTAAACAAGCCCTTATAGCCCATGTTGCTTTATAAGTCGGATACCATAAAAGAAGTACAGAATATTTTCACCCATAACTCCCTAGTGTTTTGCTTACATCTGGGATGATCTTTTCCTTTCGTTAACTAGGTAAAAGGGGTTGAGTCCTGTAATAATAGTAGAGTGGTGTAAAGGAATTTCAACTTTAATGATCTGTATTTCAAAATCCAATTGATGGGTTGAAACCATGTATTTGAACGAGAAGCGTGAAGAATGATGGACAAACTTTGTTAATCCTTCTTTTATAAAACAGTACTCTAACGGAATATCTATCGAATGTATTGAAATTAACCACTTTTATTGATAATTTTTTAACATCTCTGTCCTATTACAAGTAGGATAAGTTGTTTAGGAGGGTATATATTAAGGGGATATAATTGAAAGGGGGAGGAGAATATTTTTTGCTTTTATAATTCAATATTCCGTTAGCGTACTGTTCTTAAATTGGTGTATAATAGAATAAATCATATGGACGGGGAGAGTAGCCTATGAGCCTAGACCATGAAGAGATGCTAACGGCAAAAAAAATAGGCCTTAGCCACAAGGAGTTGTTTATGTTGTATGTGCTACAAGCACTCGATCAACGAATAGAGAGTGGATCGGAACTCTTTCTTAAAATGGAGCAAGAGTTATTAGGAAAGCGAGTCAGTCAGTCTCATTTCTATGCAACGCTAGCCTCTTTGAGGGAGCAAGGACTCATACAAAAAGTATCTTCTACGGATCATCGTCAAACTTTATTAACGATCACTCCAGCCGGCAGACAGAAACGAGAGTGGTATCGCCAAAGCTACATAGAATCCTTTACGATGGTGAAGGTTTGGGCCGATCTTTTTGTTTTTGAAATCACTCGGACGGGTAGTAAACCTTCCGTGATCCATTCGAATAGTGAACATCAGAAATTTTTTAGTCGTTTGGTTCATGTCCGTCGGTTAGTGGAGTGGATGATTTTAAAAGAACTTCACCGCTCCCCTCGATTAATTCCATCTACGATATTAAACGAATCTCTCGAAAAGTATGGTTGGCAACCGGCTAAAACCTATTATTTTGAAGTGCTTTGGGATATGGAAAAGAAAATTTGGATAGAAGGGAAATGGGAAGGAGAGCGAAGGTCCCATCGAGTATACCGACTTCTCCCCAAAGGAAAAGAAGTCTATTCGATGGTGGAGGAAGATGTCCTTGCCTCCGTTCGAAAGGTACAGGTGTTTCTTCGCTCCGTACTGAAGTTACTGGTTGTATAAGAAATATAATGAACGTCTCATCTAGATCGGATGTACAAAAGGTCCCCCATCAACAACCTATAGGGATCTCAAAAGTCATGAATTGGAAATGATAGGGATAAACATGTGCTATAATGACTGTAAAAGGGCAAAAGGAGGATGGAAATGGAAGAACAAATCAGGAAGTATCTTCATCAACGCTTTACTC
>NZ_JBEGDL010000040.1:0-44201 GCF_040813775.1 Ammoniphilus soli | reverse complement strand
GCTGCTTTACTATTTCCAGTTTGGCAAAACAACAAGAACAATCAAACAAGCGGAGAGCTGACCCTGTAGTTTGATCAGGTATCACATCCGAGAGATATCATTATTGAACTGGATTTATATAAAGAACCACTGCCTTATTTAAGTCATGTCATGATTAGTGGAAATTTTAAAACCTATCAGGGAATGAAGCTCACGCCAGAGGAAAAGAATGTACATGATATTGTCACAAAGTACCTAGAACAGTTTATAGCTGCTGATAAAGTGGTCATTGCCTTTCCCTTCTGGAACTTAACCGTGCCTGCCGTGCTACACTCGTACCTTGATTATATGCATCGCCCAGGTAAAACAATTAAATATACGTCTAAAAAGCAGGAGGTGCTAGAATGAGAGTCTGGTATGGGACTTTATTGTCGGTTTTTCTTCTGGCGGGATGTTCACAAACAGAATCCGTTGATAAACCTGTTCATTCGAAATCAAATCCTCAAGCGGTAAAACGTCTAGTGGTGATCAATAAAGACGTAGATCATCAAATCGATGACCCAAAAGTATTAAAGGACTTAAGCATTGAAGAAAAAAGACTTCATCCTAGCGATCCTAGACAACCCTCAGAATTAGGAAATCAATACATTCCAAATGCTACGGAAACACTTCATGAGATTATTCCACCTCGCCCGACAGGTAAAGAACCAAGATATACATTTATTCAATAAAACATGCGATGAAATGCCGTTTCATGTAGGGACGGCATTTATTTGACGTGGATTACTGTTTTCTCTTTCTCCACCCGGGTACACCTCTATGAAATTCATGAAGTCCACGTTTTCTTCCACTGGTATCTTATGATATCCTCCGCTTTCCAAATAGGACTAGTCTTCGTTTTTTTTTTGGCAATAGACAAGGTCAAAGTTTTTAAAAAATGTTAATAGAATGGTCATAATTCTTTGATATCATGAAGGTGTTTGCGGGAAATACACTTATCACTTTCCTATTCTACTTAAAAAATGAAGGGATATAAAAATGATGCATCTATGAAAAAATCAATTCTATTAATCCCTTGCAAGCTGTATGGAGATACTTCTTCCGCATCTTCCATAGACCAATACATAGTGCAGTTTGTTTTAAAAAAAATTATTAGAGGAAGAAAGGAGGCTACCATGAAGAAAAGATCTACTTTCCTCTTATTATCCTTTGTGTTCTCCATCTTTTTTGTTCCAAGTATGACACAGGCTGCCAATTCAGCTCAATCTACCATTGTAATTAATGGAGTCCCAGTAAAAACGGAGAGTTTTATCCAAAAAAGCCGTACTATGGTACATTCCAGGTTTTTTGAACGTACCGGCGTAGCGGTTAACTGGAATGATCGATCTAAATCAGTTGATTTGAAGCGAAATGGGATGCTGCTTGCTCTCCCATCGGGTAAAAGCTATGCCGAATTTTTTGTCAAAGAAACGGACGGATGGCAGCGGGACTATCTTGCTGTACCGACGGTAAACCGAAATGGCAAAACCTATGTCCCGCTTCGTTATGCAGCTCAGAAACTTGGCATGAAAGTATCCTATAATCCGAAGCTATCCCAGGTGACCATTCAATATCCAACACATTCATCAAGATCATCCGATGCGGCAGAAGACAGCGATTTATATTGGCTTTATCGAATAACCGAAGCGGAAGCAGGGGGAGAAAGCCATGAGGGAAAGGTAGCGGTAGCGGCCACTGTACTGAATCGTGTCAAAAGTCCGGGTTGGCCTAAAACGATTAAGGATGTTATTTTCCAGGTTACAAATAAAAACGGCGTTAATTATTACCAATTTTCACCTGTTTCAAGCAAACTGATTTACCGCGTATCACCAAGTTCGGGCACAATCAAGGCTGTACAAGAGGCCTTAAAGGGGAATGACCCTAGTCGGGGAGCTACGCTATTTTATAATCCCGATATATCAACGAGTCAATGGATGCGTTCTAGAACAGTAACGGCCTCCATTGGTAACCATGTTTTCGCGAAATAACTACCCCATGAATATATGAAAGGAATTTTTCTAGAATTGGATTACCTATCGAGAAATACAAATCACCCGCCTATAGAGGTAAGAGAAGAAAGAAGAAGAGTACAAAAGAGAAGGAGAAACAAAAAGAGAATCCGCAGGATCATTTTTAAATTTACTCTTATTTCCTTCATCATTGGCACGAGCACCCTCGGATATGCAGCTTGGCGGTTCGAAAAAGCAATAGATCATATCTTTTTAAAGCCTGATTATCCAACGGAAAGAACATCTTTTTCCCACGAGTCAAAACAAGGCATGGAGAAACTGGAAGAGACAAAACCCTTTTCGGTTCTGATCATGGGCAGGGACTCCCGATCGGAGACGGGAACGAATCTTACCGATGTCATGATGGTAGCCGCCATTGATCCTGCGGAAAAAGAGGTCTCGATGGTTTCGATTCCTCGGGATACCAAAGTCATGGTACCTGAAGTTAGCCGGGAGCTCAAAGTGAACAGCGTATTTAATGTGGGAGATCAGTTAAGAAGGGAAGCAGAGAGATCAGAACATACTTCCGATACGGATGGTCCTACCTTGGCAAAAAGAACGGTTGGCCGCCTTTTCATGATCCCCATTGACCATTACATAGTAGTAGATTTCAATAGTTTTGTGGAGATTGTAGATGAAGTAGGCGGAATCACCGTCCAAGTGGAAAGAGATCTGGTTTACAACGATCCGACAGATAATACACATATTAATCTGCAAGCCGGCATACAGCAATTGGATGGAAAGAATGCCTTGGATTGGATCCGCCACCGGCATGACGATCGGGGAGTTGACTATTACTCCAGCGATTTTGACAGGAATCGCAGACAACAAGAAGCGATTAAAGCGATTGCCCAAAAATTAGCGGGCTGGTCGGGGGCTACAGGAATTTTTGAAATAATGGATACTATGGCAGAGCATATTCAAACCGATTTGACAAAGGACCAGATCAAAGATTTGCTGTGGAACTTGAAATCTTTCGACCTGAATCATTTGAAAAGCATTGAAACCCCTCATGTTTATTGGGACAGCCATCGTCTGCAGACGGTGATACCGGAGGAGGATCTGTCTCTAGTGCATGATGAGCTGAATTTCATTTTAAACAAAGGGAAGGACAAATAGTGTTCTTCCCTTTGTTTATCTATAGATAGATATTTAAATTGAAGTTGGCTCGTTAGTTCTTAAATGGTAGAGGGAGATTTTTTCATTGTTATTTTAAATTTTTGTTTTGAGACATTGGATATACTCTTTAGCATTTAATGTTAAATTTCTTTTGGTGGAACGGATCCAGCCAAAGGATACAAAAGCAGGTTCATAGTTGATAATTTCTAACGATACAATTTTATCTTCACCGGCTAAAACATAAGGGTTCTTTCTCCATGGAAAATCATAAGCAAGGGCAATGGCCAGGCCATCTTTTACCGCTTGTACGATCAATTCTTGACTATTGGAAGAAAGTAAAACTTTCATAGACCCAAATTTCTCGGCAAAACGCTGAGTGAACCATTTGATCAACTCCCCGTTATGGAGAACTAAAGTTTGATTCTGCAATTGTTGTGGCGTGATCGTGCTAGTAAAAGCTAATGGAGAATTTTTATTGGCAATGACGTTAATTTTTCCATGGAATAATACCTCATACTCGATATCATCTCTTGAGTCGATTAAGTCGCTGTTGATGGGTATAATTCCGATGTCTATTTTGTGATTCGCAACATCCTGAATAATATGCTGTACGGGACTTTCAGTAATTTCAATATTTACGGATGGATATTTACTTTTATACACAGATAACGTTTGGATTAATGGGGTAATGCCAGGGATCGTAGATATCTTTAAATCTCCTGTAAGCTTCGTCTTATGAGACTGAGACTCTTCCATAAATTCTTGCCATTTGATCAATACTTCATAAGCTTTTGCGATGAGTCTTTTTCCTTCCTCAGTAGGCACGGCTCCATTGCGTGAGCGCTTAAAAATTTGGACTCCTAATTCCTCTTCTAGTTTGGTTATGGACTGGCTGATGCCAGATTGACTGACATGCAGATTCTGTGAGGCAATGGAAATCGACCCCGTTTTTGCCACTTCTACGAGATATTCTAATTTTTCTATGTGCATGTTTTCTCCTTATAGTTATCGGAATATACAAAATATAGTGTTGTATCACGAAAACTTAATTATAATTAAAAAACTCTAAATTTACTTTATTATACATTAACTATACGATTAAAATAGTAAAAATTAAAATCCGATGCAACGAAATCATGTTCTGGAGGTTAACCAAATGATCGATTCCAAATTAAATCCATCGCTACCCGCTACCTCTTATACAAAAAAAGCAAATGAGGAAGTTTACGAATCCCTAAATTTTGAAGATCGGCAGGATTTTGAAGATGCACATAGAGGGCATATTGCGCCACTAGATTTCAAAATTTATAAACACGATTCAGACGAAGTTCTCTGGGATATGGAAATGGTAGAATTCCTTCAAGGTCCTGCACCAGAAACGGTTAACCCGAGCTTGTGGAGGAATTCCCAATTACAATCGATTGCTGGTTTATTTAAAGTAGTCGATGGGGTGTACCAAATTCGAGGATTATCCATATCCACCACGGTGATCATCGAAGGGAAAAATGGAGTGATTGTCTGCGATACCTTAAAAAGCATCGAAGCGGCTAAAGCAGCGATGGAATTATATTATCAGCATCGGCCTAAAAAACCGGTTACTGCCATCATCATTAGTCAAAGTCATGTGGATCATTTTGGTGGGATTCAAGCGGTACTGGAATATGCGGAAAATCCGAATATCCCCATTATCGTTCCACAGCATTATACAAAAGAAGCCATCAGTGAAAATGTGCTTTTAGGTTCCATTATGAAACGACGTGGACAGTATCAATTTGGTCATGTTCTTTCTGGCGGTCCAAGGGGGACGGTATGTGTAGGTATTGGTCCCATTCAGACGAATGGCATCACGACCTTTGAGCTGCCGAATGTGGAAATCGAAAACGAAATCCAAACCATGGAGATAGACGGTTTAACCTTTCAATTCCTATTAACCCCAGATACCGAAGCGCCAGCTGAAATGCATTTCAATATTGAAGATTATAAAATATTATTTACGTCAGAAAATGTAAATAAAACCATGCATCAAATTTATACGGTAAGAGGAGCCAAAACGCGGGATGCTTTACAGTGGGCGGGTGCCATTGATAAGACAATCGATTTGGTCGCAGGTAAAGACATGGATGCATTAGTCATGGCGCATGCTGCACCTGTATGGGGGAAGGAAAATGCAATCAAGCATCTGAAATTGCAACGGGATTTATACAAATATATGCATGATCAAACGGTTCGTCTCGCCAATCATGGATATACCATGGATGAAATAGCCGAAACGATCGAACTGCCGGAACCATTAAATCAATATTGGGGGAATCGAGGGTACTATGGAACCTTAAAGCACAATGTGAAGGGGATTTACAATTTTTATTTAGGCTATTACAGTGCCCATCCCTCCGATTTAGATCCACTGCCGCAAGTGGAAGCGGGTAAGAAATATGTTCAATATATGGGTGGAGCCGCTCATGTCATTCAACAAGCAAAAACGGATTATGAAAACGGGGAGTATCGTTGGGTGGCTCAAGTATTGAAAAATGTCGTCATGGCGGACCCAGACAATAGGGAAGCCAAAAGTTTACTAGCAGACACGTTTGAACAATTAGGCTATCAGGCTGAATCGGCAAATTGGCGGAATATATATCTAGCGGGCGCAACGGAACTAAGGAATGGTGTGAATAAAGAGGTTCCTCTTTATGATAGTTCTGCGGTTTTCAGTAAAGTTACCGTGGATGATTTCTTAAAATTGTTAGCCGTTAAACTAAATGGTCCAAAAGCCGATGGTAAACAAATGACAATCAATGTGACGCTAACGGATACAAATGAAAACTTCGTAATTTATTTGGAAAATTCAGTATTGTCACACAAGGTGAATAAGTTAGCTGTTAACCCAGATATCTCCTTACATGCTGATAAATCCACTTTTTATGGAATGGGAAATGGTCGTCTTACTCCAGAGCAAGCCATGGCTGCTAAAAAGCTTGAAATCTCCGGGGACCCCGATCAATGGAATGAATTTTTATCTCTATTAGATTCATTTAATCCTTTAGTCAATATTGTTACCCCTTAATTGAAAATGGATAAGGAGTGATCGTCATGCTGCAGAATCGGAACTTCAATTCTTGCCTACCAACCAATGTGCGGTTCGGTTTGGATATCGTTAAAAACGAGCTTGCTCACGAAATTCGACTCGCAAACAAAAGCAGAGTGTTTATTGCCACCGATGCCGGACTTGTACAAACCGGGTTAATCGATACGATTACAGCTATATTAACGAAAAATGAAATCGATAGCGTTGTCTTTTCCGAGGTGGAACCCAATCCGCAAGTTGAAACCGTGATGCGGGGAGCTGCTTTTTATACGCAGAGCTCTTGCGACATGATCTTGGCCATCGGCGGTGGAAGTTCGATGGATTTCGCCAAAGCGGTCGGGGTGGTGGTTAGCCATCCCGGGCACATCCTGGATTACCGCCGGGGTGAAAAGGCGGTTGCGCATCCGATACCGTTATTATTTGCGATTCCGACAACCGTAGGGACAGGATCGGAAGTAACCGCCGCGGCCGTGGTAACGGATCCTACGGTCGGCCGGAAGTATGTCGTTGCATCACCTAATCTAGTTCCTAAAATAGCCTTCATGGACCCTTTGTTGACGATAACTCTACCAAAGCATCATGTTTCGGCAACAGCACTTGACGCTTTAGTTCATGCGATAGAGTCTTATACATCGGTTCGGGCTATGCCCATATCGGACGGGCTAGCGTTGCAGGCCATCCGAATGATTAAAGAAAATCTACCGGCTAGCTATGCGCATCCGGACAACCTGGAAGCCCGTGCACAGATTCAATTGGCCAGTACGATGGCGGGGATGGCCTTTAGTCTGGCGGGCCTCGGCCTTGTACACTCCTGTTCTCATCCGATGTCGGCCGTCTATCATGTTCCGCATGGAGTGGCCAACGCGATCCTATTGCCTTATGTCATCGAATACAACCTGATCTCGAATATCAAAAAGTATGCGGAAATCGCAAGAATCTTCCAGCCAGAGCTCGTATTAAAAACTGACCAAATGGCTGCAGGAGAACTTGTCGGTTTACTGAAATCTTTTATCGCTTCCGTAGATATTCCTAGCGATTTCAGTTATTTGGGAATGGAAGTGACGGATGAAGCGATTGACCGTCTAGCCAATGATGCGATGGCTGACGGAACCATCCCGGCAAATCCTCGCAAGGTCTATAAAGAGGATGTTGTGAAAATTTACAATCGGGTATTCCGCAGACAAAACAGACAGTAAAAACCGGGGAACGGACATCTGAAAAACTTCCTTTATAAAAGTTTGTTGGTACTTACGAGCGCCATGAATGGATATAAAGGGAGTTTTTTGCTTTATTCATCTTTCATTTGATTGGAGGTAGAAATTGGTATGAATCTTGCTTGAAGTATAGTTGTAGTCCTTGCTCCTATGATTGACATCTCTTTAAAATACTTTGGTCTGAGGAGGTGTATCAAGTGAGAAATGTTGCTATGGTTGATTCCGTTCGTACGTCAGTGGGGTAAATAGGAGGGGGACATACAGTTTAGATAAAGGGAGGGTGAAAAAAATTACGATTCAATAGTAAGACGTAGATGTTTCATTATGGAGACTTTTATTTTTGATCAATCGTAAGTCAATGGAGCGGTTTGCTGAAAGGTTATACCCTATTTTGTTGGAAGTAAAACTTTGTTTTAAATAAAGTATAAACGCTTACAAACTACTAGGGGGTATTAGGATGAAAGGTAAGATGCTTATGCTGGTTCTATTGTCTGTTCTGCTGTTAGCTGGTTGCTCTTCAAGTGAAAGTACTTCAAATGAATCTTCTGCAGAAAGTTCTACGAAAGGAAAAGGCGACCCCGGCAAAGTCTATGAATTAAATCTGAATGTCTCGGCTGGTCCTGTTCATCCTTTTACCAAACAGGTGGCTGAACCTTGGGCGGAAATGGTAGAGAAAGAAACAAAAGGTGTGGTTCAGGTCAATGTTCATCCGAGTGCAGCATTAGGCCAGTTGTCTACCGCTTATGAGGATATCAAATCCGGTTTGTATGAAGCGGGGCTAGTATCTCCGGGAAGGCATGTAGATACAGACCTTTTCCCACTGACCATTGGAGATCTGCCATTTCTCATTGAAAGTCCAGCCGTTGCGGAAAATGTATTAACGAAATTTGCAAATAAGTATATGAAAAACACCTTTGAAGAAGGAACGTTTATGTCCGTTTCATCCACAGACGCCTTCCAGCTGTACAGCAAAAAACCGATTCGTACATCAGAGGATATCAAGAATGTAAAAATTGCGGATAACGGTTCGGTCGAAAGAATCGAGTTATTAAAAGGTTTAGGGTCAGCTCCGGTTTCTCTAAATAATACAGAATTATATGAATCCATCGAAAAAGGGGTCGTTGATGGAGTCAATTACACTGCAGTCGGTGCTAATGCTTATAAGCTTGATGAGGTGGCTCCCTATATGACGAAACTAAATATAGGAACGGGTACTTTACTGTTTATGATGAATACAGACTTTTTAGATGATTTACCAGAGGATGTTCGCAACATGTTCTTGGAGAAATTCGGACCGGCCTACGGCAGTATGATTACCAAACTCTATTCGCAAAGTTCGAATGATGCCATTGCTTCCTTTACGGAAATGGTTAAGGCTAAAGGAGGAGAAGTGATTATCCCTTCTGAAGAGGAATTAAAAGCGTTTAAAGCCCCTGCAAAACAAATGATGGAAGCATGGATGCAAAAGGCTAATGAAAAAGGGTATCCAGGTCAAGAAATGATGGATTATTTTACAGGTCTGCTAAAAGAGCAAGGAGTCATCCTTCCAGAATAATCCCTGATGTAGAGGAGGATTTTAACATGTCAAAGAACAGCAGCTCCCAAAACGCGATTTCGGCGAAAGCGTTATTCGAGCCATTCCACAAGGGGAATTTGAAACTAAGCGGTCGCATCGTGATGGCACCGATGACTCGAGGCTTCTCCCCGAACGGTATTCCCGGACCAGACGTGGCGGATTATACGGCAAAACTGGCGAAAACACCGGATGAGCTTGCCCGGTTCCTGGCCCCGCTAGCTGATGCCGGAGTCGACGTCTTCCACTGCTCGACCCGCCGTTTCTGGGAGCCGGAGTTCGAAGGCTCCGAGCTGAACCTTGCGGGATGGACGAAAAAGCTGACCGGTAAACCGACGATTACGGTTGGTTCCGTCGGCCTCGACGGCGAATTCACGAAACTGCTCACGGAAGGGGCAAGCGCGAATACCGCCCATCTGGACGGATTGATCGAACGTCTGGAACGCGGCGAATTCGACCTCGTGGCCGTAGGTCGCGCCCTGATGAACGATCCCGAGTGGGCATCCAAAGTTCGCGACGGCCGTACGGAAGAGCTGATCCCTTTTTCAGCGGAATCGAGAAATACACTGTTTTAGAAAAATACATTTGGATACCAAGGAGTCTTTGCTAATGAAAAAGAAGGTCGTTTCATTATGGTTAATCACATTGTTACTCGTACTCGTCGGCTGTTCGGGAAAAAATTCATCCAACCAAACGACTTCCGGGTCATCGTCTGAACAAAGTTCCGCGTCTTTCCCTGAAAAGAATATTACGCTCATTGCTCCCTATGAACCGGGTGGCGGTACGGATAGAGTCTCTCGAATTCTAGCCGATGCGATTAGCAAAAACCTTCCGAACAATGCGAAAGTGATCGTTGAAAACAGGCCGGGAGGATCCTCTACAGTGGGTTTAACTTACTTGTATAATTCAAAGCCGGATGGATATACCCTTGCGGTTTCGCTAGAAACAGGTCTTGCCATTAAAACACATACGGATAAGTTGGATTACAAGTGGGACAGTTTCACGGAAATCATGACTTTAACAGGGGGATCACAATTATTTGTTGTAAAGAAAGATGCGCCGTGGAAGACTGCCGAAGAATGGCTGCAATATGTTAAAGACAACCCGGGGAAATTCCGCTTTGGACATGGCGGCATTGGTTCCATAGGTCATTTGGCAATCGAAGAAGCTAACTATAAGGCTGGATTAGATATGATCGTAGTTCCGTATAATGGCACTGGTCCTACCGTACAAGCATTGCTTGCGGGAGATGTTGACGGAAGTATCGTTGCAGCGTCTCAAGTGGATCCAGAGTTGATGACCGTTCTCTTTAACATCGGTACGAAAAGAACGGAAGGAATTGATGCGCCTACCCTCAAAGAGTTAGGCTTAGATGCCGGGACTGATTCATGGATTGGGTTGCTTGCACCACCGGGATTGCCTGAACATGAATTCCAAGTGATTCATGACGCATTTAAAAAGGCTTTAGAAGATCCTGAGGTCATTAAAAAATTAACGGATGGTCAATCTCTGCCTTTTTATAACGGTCCAGAAGAATTTACTAAGATCATCGAGGAAAGGTATAAAATCAATGGGGAAATTATGAAAAATATTGGGATGATACAGTAAAGGTGACACACTCTTTCTTCTGGGGAGGAGAAGAATGAATTCAAAAATACTAAACAGTATGGCAGCGATACTCATTTTAGTAGTCGGGAGTTTATATTTGCGCTCATCCATTGATTTAGGCGTAGGCACCTCGACGAAAATCGGACCGGGATTTTACCCGTACTTGTTAGGGATCATTCTGATCATTTTAACGATCATTAGCCTGATCCAAACATGGAGAAAGAAAGAAGAAGAAAAGATAGAATTCCCCAATGGAAAACTCATCTTAACCACCATTGGGGTCATCGCTTTATTTATCTTAAGTTGGTCTTTCATGGGCTACTTCTACATCCATTTGTTTTTTTTCATCTTTATTTTGTATTCGACCTATTCGGAAAGGTTGAAAAAGCAATTTTTATTTAAAAATGCTTTCCACTCCCTCATGATTACAGTTAGCATTTTTATCATTTTTGATGTGGTCTTAAATTTACCCATTTCATAACAAGGAGGGTGAGGCGCATGGATATTTTTCCGTTTGACGTTTCGATCTTGTTGACTTGGTCAAATCTGTTTGCATTAGTCATCGGCACTATGGTCGGCATGCTGATCGGAGCGATTCCGGGCATGGGAGCGACGCTAGCGGTTGTACTGTTGCTCCCTCTGACATATCTCATGGATCCGTTAGCCTCCATACTTTTGCTGTTGGCCACTTATCAAGCTTGCGAATATGGCGGTTCCATTTCAGCAGTGGTTCTGGGCGTTCCCGGGACCCCTGCCGCTTTGGTTACCGCTTTGGACGGGCACGCGATGGCAAAGCAAAACTCGCCTGGGAAAGCGCTCGCCTACTCGCTATACTCTTCCTTCATCGGTGGCTTGTTTGGAGCTTTTATGGTCATTTTTCTTTCATCATTTTTGGTGAAATTAGCGCTGCTTATTTCAGAGCCTGAATATTTTTGGATTGGACTATTAGGGCTTCTTGCAGTCAGCGCTTTAAGCTCGGAAAACTTTATGAAGAGCTTAATTTCCGCTGTACTCGGTTTAATGGCTGCAACCATCGGAATGGACGACTTTACGGGGGGTCCCCGCTTTACCCTTGGGTACATTGAGTTGTTGGAAGGGCTCGGTTTAATTGCCTTGTTAGTGGGCATGTTTGCCTTTACTGAGCTTTTCTTTATGGTCAACAACGATTTAAAGAAAAAATATGTTACCGACTCAAGCGGATTAAAAACAAAATTGACATTCAGAGAAATTCGAAGTGTCATGAAGCCGATTGGCATCGGTTCAGTTACAGGGGCCTTCGTGGGAATCTTTCCTGGGATGGGAGCAGGACCCGCAGCATGGTTTTCGTATAGTCTTGCGCAAGTATGGTCTAAAACAAAGTCAACGTTTGGGAAAGGGAATCCGGAAGGGATTGCCGCGCCTGAAGCGGCGAATAACGCAGCTGTCGGTGGTGCGCTTATCCCCTTGCTATCTCTGGGGATCCCAGGTTCACCCACGATTGCTATTATTAGTGGAGCGTTTATTATTCACGGTCTTCAACCAGGTCCAACTCTCTTTAAAACGCAAGCCGATCTGGTTTATGGAGTCATTTACGGATTTTTGTTCACCACCATCTTCATGTTTGTGATTGGAAGATATGTCACATCCTTATTTTCCAGAGCCATGACGGTTTCGAATCCGATTTTAGTTCCGATTGTATTCGCTCTTTCAATTATTGGAGTGTTTTTAACAAGAAGTTTACATTTTGATTTGTGCCTAGCGTTGCTGATCGGGGTGGTTAGCTACCTCTTTATAAAACTGAAGTATTCCATAGCGGCATTCATTCTGGCCTATGTGTTGGGACCGATCATTGAAGAAAGTTTCCGCAGGAGTTTGATTATCTCTGCTGGGAACTACGATATCTTCTACACGCGGCCCTTTTCCATTGCTTTGATATGCATTATTGTGGCCATTATAAGCTGGGTAATTATTAAGAGGCTAAGAAATCAAAAGAAAGTACAGGTTGATACAAAGAATCCTTCCTTATGACTTACTCATTTTCATTTAACCTAGAAAGGAGTTTTCCTATGAACCATGAATTGTTGCAGCTCGAAGAGCAATTAATGAGAAATAATCGGTTCAGAGAGTTAATCGGGATTCAAATCGAAGATATCCGTGAAGGGTATGCCAAATTATCTGTGTCTGTAGACGATAAATTGCTGCAATCTGGCGATTTTGTGCATGGAGGTGTGCTTGCTGTTCTCATCGATTCCGTTATTGCTTCAGCCATCCGAACGGTGTTGGATCAGGGAAAGATGGCCGTCACAGCAGAAATGAATGTAAATTTTTTGCGGCCAGCTAAAAAAGGGAAACTGATTGCGGAAGGGCAATTAGTTAACAAAGGAAGACTTCTGATGGTTGGGACCGGAGATGTCAAAGATGAAGAGGGACGACTATTAGCAACAGGCAGGGCGACCTTTGCTGTACAAGATCGATGAAAACGAAGACTGGATTAAACCTATCATCTCGTATGATAGGTTTTTTTCATTAATCTGCACGCCGTGTTTCAAACGTTAAACTCACCATCTCAAATGTGAGACACTTCTATTCACCTTCCACCTTTTAATGGGCGTTAGTCGTTGGCATGAATCTTGCTCTGTATAGTTTGTAGTTAATGATAGTTAAGCAGGAAATGAAAGTTCCTATTATTTGTTTAAGATCTCTAAAAATACATGAAATGCTATCTAGCTAGATTGAAGGAGGAGTATAAAGTGAGGAATGCTGTGATTGTTGATTCCGTTCGTACGGCAATAGGGAGAATAGGGGGAAGCGTTCAGAATGTACCCGTGGATTTTCTTGCTGCGAAAGTCATCGAGGAAATTGTGACTCGAACAGCCATAGAGAAGAAGGATATCGATGAAGTGATCCTGGGACAAACGAAACAGAGCACAGATGCTCCCAATTTAGCTCGTTTAGCTTTACTAAGAGCGGGTCTTCCGGTTGAAGTTCCGGGGTATACCGTACATAGGCAATGCGGATCAGGATTACAAGCCATTCATAATGCGGCTCAACAGATTATGTGTGGTTTGGCCGAGGTCATTGTGGCCGGAGGGGCTGAGTCGATGAGTACGGCTCCTTATTATATCCGAGATGCGCGTTATGGACTAGGAGCAGGGAATGGTCTTCTTTTAGATCCCAATACAGAAAGCCAGCCTCGTTCCCAGCCGATCGAGGTTTATGGAAACCTCACGATGGGTTTTACAGCAGAAAATTTAGCTGAACAATATGGGATCTCCCGGGAAGAACAAGATGAATTCGCCCTTCGCAGTCAAGAACTGGCCAACCAAGCTATCCAGGAAGGTCGTTTTGAACAAGAAATCGTGCCTTATGTAATCAAATCCCGCAACGGAGTGAAGATCTTTAACCAAGATGAGCATCCGCGTTTAACCAGCCTCGAAAAGCTAAGTACGTTAAAGCCGGTATTTAAAGACGGTGGAACCGTTACGGCAGGGAACAGCAGTGGGCGAAACGATGGAGCCTCCGCCGTTTTAGTCATGTCAGAGGAAGCGGCGCAAAGGCGCGGAATGAAACCGAAAGCAAGAATCATCGCGCAGGCTGTTTCTGGGATTTCTCCAGAAATCATGGGGATTGGTCCGATTCAAGCCACTAAAAAAGCGTTATCTATTGCAGGGCTGTCCTTGGATCAAATCGGGTTGATCGAATTGAATGAAGCCTTCGCGGCTCAAGCCTTAGCGGTGATCAAAGAATTCAACATGGATTTGGAAAGAGTCAATGTCAATGGAGGGGCGATTGCTCTTGGACACCCTCTTGGAGCAACAGGTGCGATCCTGATGACGAAACTTCTTCATGAAATGGAACGAAGAGGAGAAAGATTCGGATTGGTTACGTTGTGCATCGGTGGAGGACAGGGAATTTCAACGATCATCGAAAATTGCAACGCATAATACCGCGTTCTGTTGAAAAAGGAGGAGTTTTTATGGCAGGTCCACTTGAGGGCATCAAAGTTTTAGAATTGTCGAGAACGCTTGCAGGGCCTTTTTGCAGTATGCAATTGGCAGATATGGGTGCAGAAGTCTTAAAGGTGGAGCAGCCGGAACTCGGAGATGAAACCCGGAGCTTTACGCCACCTGCGGTAAACGGTGAATCTTGTTATTTTATGAGCTTGAATAAGAATAAAAAAGCCATGACGTTGAACCTCAAATCCGAAGAGGGGCAACAAATTGTCAAACGGCTTGTGGCCGAATCGGATGTTGTCATCGAAAACTTCAGGAACGGCACAATGGAGAAATTTGGATTAGGCTATGACGTACTGAAGGAAATCAATCCCCGACTAGTGTATTGTGCGGTCAGCGGATTTGGCCGGACGGGTCCGATGAAAGATGAGCCTGCCTATGATTTGCTGATGCAAGGCTTTGGCGGATTGATAAGTGTAACCGGAGAACCAGATCGTCCTCCTGTGAAGGTCGGCTTTTCGATAGTCGATTTATCAACGGGGCTCTATGCAGCACTTGGCGTGGTTCTGGCCTTATTGGCTCGGGAAAAGACAGGGAGGGGCCAATATGTAGAAGCCTCTTTATTTGAAACGGTCGTATCGTTATCTAATTTTTTGGCTCAGAATGTATTTGCTACAGGTAAAGCTCCAGAGCGTTTTGGATCGGCCCATCCTTCCCTCGTTCCGTACCAAGTCTTTGAGACAAAGGATGGGTATGTGACGATTGCGGTACCAAACGAAGGATTGTGGAGAAAAATGTGCGATGCGCTGGGATTGCATGAGTTAAAGGATCATCCGAAATTTGCTGTAAATGTAAACCGGGTAGCGAATCGCGAAGAACTCGTGGGGCTTCTCACGGATTACACGAAGAGCAAGGAATCCAAGGAAATTATCGAAACCTTAAATCGTGCAGGCGTACCCAGCGGACCGATTCATGACCTGACCCAGGTCTTGTCCCATCCTCAGGTTCAAGCGCGCGACATGATTCAGGAAGTAGAGCATCCGACGATTGGGATGCTGAAAATGCTAGGGATCCCGATTAAATTATCCGATACGCCGGGTTCCGTTCGGAAGGCGCCGCCCCTATTGGGCGAGAATACAAACGAAGTATTAGCCAAGCTGGGCTATACGACGAGTGACATGGACGTTTTAAAAGAGAAGGGGGTTATTTAACATGATTCATCAGATCGCGGTGATAGGCGGCGGAACGATGGGACGGGGAATTGCCTATGCCGCTGCAATAGCCGGGTTTAAAGTCACCTTGCAGGACATTGCGGAAGAAGCGATTGGGCGGGCAAGAGACTATATCGAAACCCAATTGGATAAAAACGTGGAAAAGGGATATCTTCCATCGAAACAGCGAGATGAGGCAAAAAGAAATCTATCGTATACCATTCACCTGCAAGAGGCGGTTCGTGATACAGATTTGGTCATTGAAGCGGCATTAGAAATTATGGAATTGAAAATTAGCATTTTTAAGCAACTAGACGAGTGGGCGCCAGCGCATACCATCTTAGCGACCAATACCTCCACCATGAGTCCAACCGAAATTGCGGCAGCCACGAGAAGGCCTGAACAATGTGTCGCGATGCATTTCTTTAACCCGGTTCACCGCATGAAATTAGTCGAGGTGATCCGAGGATTGGATACATCAAACGAAACGGTCGAAGTGGTTAAGCAAGTAGCGCAAAAGATGGGGAAAGAAACCGTGGAAGTAAATGAATTTCCTGGGTTTGTCACCAGTCGCATGAATTGTCTCATTGGTAATGAGGCCATGAACATGCTGATGGAAGGCGTAGCATCTGCTGAAGATATCGACAAAGCACTCAAGCTGGGATTGAATCATCCGATGGGTCCGCTGGAATTGGCAGATCTAGTTGGATTAGACAGCCGATTGCGTAATATGGAGTATTTGTATCACCAATTAGGAGAAAAGTATCGTCCATCCCCCTTGCTCGTGAAATATGTGAAAGCTGGACGATTGGGAAGAAAATCGGGTCGAGGATTTTACGAATACAGTACGGAACAGAAAGGAAAGTAAATCGAATGGATTTCAATTTGTCAGAAGACATTACCTTTTTAAAACAAAGTATTCGGGAATTTATTGATAGTGAAGTGGATCCTCTATCGATGGAGATTGAAGAAACCGATGATATCCCGGAAAGAATCATGAGGATGTCCAAAGAAATGGGATTATTCGGGTTAAGTATCCCTGAAGAATATGGCGGAACCGGGATCGGAATGGTTGGCAAGTGTGCGATCTATGAGGAATTGGGCAGAACGCATAATGGCTACACCACCGTGATTGGCGCCCATACCGGAATCGGTTCGGTTGGGATTGTCGAGATGGGAAATGAGGAACAAAAGCGGAGATATTTGCCGCATATGGCAAGGGGCGAGATGATTGGCGCGTTCGCGCTGACCGAACCGACTGCCGGGTCCCATGCGACCAATCTGAAAACCACAGCGGTCAGAAAAGGGGATAAGTTTCTATTAAATGGCAGCAAGCACTATATTACCAATGCTACGATTGCCGATGTCTTTACCGTCATGGCGGTCACGGATCCCTCGAAAGGAGCCAAGGGAATTACTTCTTTTCTTGTGGAAAAAGACTTCCCAGGGTTCACCGTAGGAAAAAAGGAAAAGAAAATGGGCCTTAAAGGTTCCCATTCGGCAGAAATATTCTTTGAGGATTGTGAAGTCCCGGCAGAAAATGTGTTGGGGGAAGAGGGGCAAGGATATGTTAATGCCCTGAAAATTCTTACGAACGGTCGAGCTGGTCTGGCTGCGCGGAATCTAGGCTCGTGCGAAAAATTGCTGGAAATGTCGCTCCAACATGCCCATACGAGAATTCAATTTGATAAGCCGATCTTTGAACAGCAAATTATCCAGCATTATTTGGCGGAAATGGCTTTGGACATCGAAACGTTGCGGAGCATGACGTATCGTGTGGCGTGGATGGTAGATCAGAAAATAAAGGTATTGAAGGAAGCAGCCATGGTGAAACTGCTAGCTTCTGAGATCTATAACCGGGTAGCGGATAAGGCTGTACAGATTCATGGGGGCATTGGCTATATCGCCGATTTCCCAGTGGAACGCTATTATCGGGATGCTAGAATTACCAAGATCTATGAAGGGACGTCCGAGATTCAAAAGAATATCATCGCTTCACAATTACACCTGGAATACAAGTAAATCTAAATGAAATGAGGGAGAACCACGTTATGAATATCTTGGTATTGATGAAACAAACCTTTGATACAGAAGAAAAAATTACGATTCAAAATGGGCGGATCAGTGAGGATGGCGTGAATTTTATCATGAACCCCTATGATGAGTATGCCGTCGAAGAGGCTGTAAAAATAAAAGAAAATACGGGAGCGGAGGTCACGGTGTTGACCGTTGGGCCTACTCGGGCGGAAAGTACATTAAGAACAGCGCTAGCCATGGGAGCCGATAAAGGGATCATCATTGAACTTGAAGAAGAAGCGGATGAATATACGATTTCGAATTTTATCACGGCAGCCATTAATGAGAATGCTTATGATTTAATCCTTGGTGGGAATATGGCCGTAGATTCCGGATCCGGGCAAATTGCCATCCGGGTCGCAGAAGCGCTAGGGATCGCTCATGTCTCTACCGTTACAAACATCTCGCTAGAAGGAACGAAAGCAACAATAGAACGCGATGTCGAAGGTGACGTGGAAGTGATTGAAGTGAATCTTCCATTTCTGGCAACGGCTCAACAGGGATTGAATGAGCCGCGTTATCCTTCTCTTCCTGGGATTATGAAAGCGAAGAAAAAGCCATTGACTCGATTAACCGTAGGGGATCTGGGTTTATCTAATGAAGAATGTACACCACGCACTTCGGTCCGCGAGCAATATTTGCCTCCAAAGAAAGAGGGGGGCCGAGTTCTCGATGGTGAAATCAATCAACAAGTAAGAGATTTGGTTCATCTGCTGCGCAATGAAGCAAAGGTAGTCTAATTTAAAAGATTAGGAGAGTGGGATAAATGGGTAAAAAAGTATTGGTTTTTGCAGAAAGCAAGAATGGAAAGCTGCGTCATGTATCATTTGAAGCGTTGACGGTAGCTGGGCAGCTAGCGGATGGAGGAGAGATTGCTACCGCATTGTTTGGTACAGGTGCTGCCGGCTTTGTTCAGGAAGTCAGCCAATATGGAGCAAGTAAAGTCTATGTTTCTGAGGACGAAGCGCTATCTGCTTATACTACTGATGCGTATGTGCAGGCTCTCTGCCAGCTCATCGAGGAAGTTCAACCGGATATCCTTCTCATGGGACATACCGCTCTTGGCAAAGACGCAGCTCCAAGAGTAGCTGCTAGATTAGGAATTGGACTCATTTCTGATTGCACAAACGCAGGCTTGGAGGATGGAACCATCGTCTTCACCCGACCGATTTATGCAGGTAAAGCCTTTCAAAAGAAGGTCTTTGATCAGGGGAAAATCTTCGCTACCCTTCGTGCGAACAATTTTGAGACCAAAGAAAAGGCCGTGCAAGCGGAAGTGGTTTCCTTTCAACCGGTCATCAAAGACTTGCGCACGATCATTAAAGAAATCGTTCGCAAAACGGCAAGCGGCGTCGATCTCAGTGAAGCCAAAGTTATCATATCCGGCGGCCGTGGCGTGAAGGGCAAAGATGGATTTCAACCTCTGCAGGAATTAGCAGAAGTGTTGGGCGGGGCGGTTGGAGCATCCCGTGGAGCCTGTGATGCCGGTTACTGCGAGTATTCCTTGCAAATAGGCCAAACAGGTAAAGTGGTAACTCCTGATCTATATATCGCTTGCGGGATCTCCGGCGCCATTCAGCATTTAGCAGGAATGTCAAATTCAAAGATTATTGTGGCGATCAATAAAGACCCCGAAGCGCCGATATTCCAAGTAGCGGATTATGGAATTGTAGGAGATTTGTTTGAAGTGGTTCCTCTATTAACGGAAGAATTTAAAAATGCCTTGGTTTCTTGTTAAACATCAACGAACGGACAAAAGGAGGACAACAGGATGTTAACGCTGTTTAATTTCCTTGCATTCCTCGTTGCGACAGGATATGCAGTATACATGTTTGCCCAGGCCATATACAGCCGATATTTGTTTGTGAAGCTCGGCAAGAAAGCTGCTTTTGAGCCGAGCCTGAAAGAACGATTGAATGCGGTGTTAGTGAACGTGTTTGGCCAGCGAAAGCTGTTTAAAGACAAGAAAAGCGGTCTTATGCATTTGATTTTGTTTTATGGGTTTATCATCATTCAAATTGGACTAATAGAACTCGTCTTAAAGGGATTCATGAAGGGGTATGAATTCCCTCTCGGCGACTATCACCCTTATTTCAGTATTCTGCAGGAGTGGACCACCTTCCTGATGCTGTGTGCCGTGCTCTATGGTGCCTATCGGCGCTATGGGGAGAAACTGAAGCGATTGCAGCTCAAGCGGGATGCTAAAGCCGCCTTTGTCTATATCGCACTAAGCATTTTAACCCTGTCCATCCTGCTTACGCTGGGCTTTGAAACAGTGATGCTCGGACATGAACCGGATCTTGCCCATGCTCCCTTCTCCGGAGTGATTGCGTTGATGTTCTCCGGCATAGGAACCACGGGTGGAACCGTCCTATTCTACGTATTTTGGTGGGTGCACATGCTGACGGTGTTATCCTTCCTGGTTTTCGTCCCCCAGTCGAAGCAAGCGCATGAGTTATTCGCGCTATTCAATGTCTTTTTCAAGAAAGTCGGGCCCGTAGGAAAGCTGCAAAAGATTGATTTTGAGGATGAAGAAGCGGAGGAATACGGGGTTGGGAAAATCGAGCACTTTACCCAACAGCAGCTGATTGATCTGTATGCTTGTGCGGAATGCGGACGTTGCACCAACATGTGTCCGGCTTCAGGAACCGGCAAGACCTTATCTCCGATGGAGCTCATGGTGAAGATGAGGGACCATTTGACGGAAAAAGGAGCGGCGGTTACTTCACGCGACCCATGGATGCCCGGCTTTGTTTTTGGATCCTCTGCCCTATCCCCAACGTTGACCGCTGATTCGGCTGCTCGTGAAGTTGCGGCAACGGTTGAGATGCCGAACTTGATCGGGGATGTGATTACGGAGGAGGAAATATGGGCTTGCACGACCTGCCGGAATTGCGAGGACCAGTGTCCGGTGGCCAACGAGCATGTGGACAAAATTATCGATATGAGGCGTTATTTGGTTTTGACGGAAGGCAATATGCCTCATGAAGCGACTCGCTATTTCCAAAACATTGAGCGGCAGAGCAATCCATGGGGGATTAACCGCAAGGAGCGCATCAAGTGGCGTGAGGAGCGCAAGGATATCGAAGTTCCGACCGTAGATGAGGCAGAGGAATTCGAATATCTGTTTTGGGTCGGTTCCATGGGATCCTTTGATAAGCGAAGTCAGAAGATTGTGCAATCCTTTGCTAAAATTATGAACCTGGCCGGCATTAAATTTGCCATTCTAGGTAATGAAGAGTGTAATTCCGGAGATACGGCGCGCAGAATGGGAAATGAGTTTTTATTCCAGCAGCTATGTCAAGAGAATATTGCCAACTTTCAGGCCTATGGCGTGAAGAAAATTGTGACCACTGACCCCCATGCATTCAACACATTTAAGCATGAATATCCGGAGTTCGGTTTGGAAGCCGAGGTTTATCACCATACGGAGCTGATTTGGAAGTGGATCCAAGAAGGCCGCATTAAGCCGGTGAAGGAAGTAGAGGAAGCGATTGCTTATCACGATTCTTGCTATCTTGGCCGCTATAACAATATCTATGATATTCCACGCCAAATTCTGGGGTCGATTCCCGGAATGAAAATCTTAGAAATGGAACGGAATAAAGAAGATGCGATGTGCTGTGGAGCCGGTGGAGGCAGGATGTGGCTGGAAGAAACGCAGGGGAAACGAATCAACGTCGAACGAGTGGATCAGGCGCTCAGCCTTAGCCCAACCTTGATTGGAAGCAACTGTCCTTACTGCTTAACCATGTTAAGTGATGGAACGAAAGCGAAGGAAGTGGAAGATCAGGTGAAAACATTAGATATTGTTGAAATTGTTGAGAGATCATTAGATGTCTGATCCCTCTAATTATGTGAGGTGTAGTTGATGTCAAAAAGAAATAGACAAATCTTGTTAGTTAAACGACCCATAGGGTTACCTGAATTATCGGATTTTCAACTGGTTGAATCTTCGTTATTAGATATCAATCAGGGAGAAGTCTTGATTGAAACGATATACCTTTCTGTGGATCCGTATATGCGTTGGCGAATGGGCGGGCCTGAGATGCATTCCGAACCATTTGAATTGAATCATGTAGTTACCGGTGGCACTGTTGGGAAAGTCATCGACTCGAAAAACCCTACATTTCCAAAAGGTTGTATCGTTACTGGACAATTAGGGTGGGCGGATTACAATGTGTCTGATGGTACTGGGCTGCGACGGGTAGATCCTGAAATCGCCCCCATTGAAACAGCTCTAGGAGTTATGGGAATGACAGGGTTGACAGCCTATTTTGGGTTGCTTGACATTGGGAAGCCGAAGGCTAAAGAGACGGTTGTTGTATCAGGTGCAGCGGGTGCTGTAGGGACTGTTGTAGGTCAAATTGCCAAAATTAAAGAGTGTCGAGTGGTTGGAATTGCGGGTTCAGAACAAAAAATACAATACTTAAAGGAAGAGTTAGGTTTCGATGCAGTCATTAACTACAGGAGGGAATCTGTTTACGAATCCTTAAAGCAAGTATGTCCTGATGGTATCGATGTCTATTTTGATAACGTCGGGGGAGAAGTTTCGGATGCTGTGATGTATTTAATCAATACACATGCCCGGATTATTGTGTGTGGACAAATTTCAGAATACAACAATAAAACACCGAGTATGGGACCACGTTTACAGAAGCATTTGATTTATAATCAAGCCTTAATGCAAGGATTCAGAATAAGGCAATATTCAGATCGTTTCGATGAAGGTTTAGCACAGTTAGGCGATTGGGTTCGAGAAGGAAATCTATCGTATAGACATTCAATAGTTAATGGCCTAGAAAATGCACCTAAGGCTTTTAATGGATTATTTTCTGGTCAAAATGTTGGTAAACAACTGGTGAAAGTCTCTGCAGAATGGTTGGGGGTGGATCAACATTGAAGTATCAAAATCTAGTAGTTGAACAAGTTGAGAGAATAGGAGTTATCAGGATTAACCGACCGGATGTTAGAAATGCATTGGATGCCCAAACCTTGTCAGAAATCAGCCAAGCCCTAGATACCCTGGAGAATGAGGAGGAAGTGGGGGTTATCGTCATTACGGGGGCTGGGGAAAAGTCCTTTGCAGCAGGAGCGGATATAAGACAATTAAGAGAGAAGCAGCCCCTAGACGCTCTCAGTCCGGGGATGTCCGGCCTCTATCGGAGGATTGAAAATTCAAGTAAAGCAACGATTGCAGCCATCAACGGATTTGCCTTGGGTGGTGGATGTGAGCTGGCTATGGCCTGTGATATTCGAATCGCTGCAGATCATGCGAAATTTGGGCTTCCCGAGCTTAACTTATCCATCATTCCAGGAGCCGGGGGAACCCAGCGTTTGGCCCGGATCGTCGGGAAGGGAAGAGCGATGGATATGATTTTGACCGGTGAGTTGCTATCTGCAAAGAAAGCGGAAGAAATTGGGTTAGTGTCTATGTCCGTACCGATGGAGGAGTTGTGGCCAGCCGTAAAAGGGAAAGCCGACAAAATTTTAGCTAAGGGCCCCTATGCGGTGAGAATGGCTAAACTAGTGATTCATCGTGGATTTGATCAAGATATCGATACGGCGCTCATGATTGAAAAGTTGGCGCAGGCCGTGTTGTTTGGATCCCATGATAAAAATGAAGGGACACAGGCCTTTCTTGAAAAAAGGAAAGCCTCCTTTATCGGGAAATAAGGAAGGACAGTATGGTGTTTCACTTGTGCGATACATCGTTTCAAAATTAGAACACATTTCATGTCAGGTGGCGTAAAAGCTCAGGTTTAGATGGATTTATGATGTTGGCACGCTACTTGCAATGTGTAAAGTTAAGAGATAAGAAAGGAGATTGGTATGAGCAACAGTTTGAAGTACTTATTTGATCCGGAAAGTATAGCAATTATCGGGTGTTCTCCGGACGCGAAAAAAATTGGCGGAAGACCATTAGATTATTTATTCAAATATGGTTACAAAGGGAAAATATACCCAATCAATCCAAACTATCCAGAGATACGAGGATTACAATGCTATGAAAATATTATGGCTGTCGAAGAAGAGATCGACTTGGCCGTTATCGCCATACCTCAAAAATTAGTATTGAGTACCTTCCAATCCTGCATAGAGAAAAAAGTGAAATCTGTCGTTATTTTTAGTGCAGGGTTCTCTGAATTGGGAGAAGAAGGCAAGCAAGAACAAGAGCAATTGACGAAGCTTGCTAAGGAAAATAATATCCGAATCTTAGGCCCCAACTGTTTAGGTTTATTTAACGTAAGGAAAGGGATGTATGCGACATTCTCAACCATCCTAGAGGAAGAAGCCCCCATTCAGGGTGGTCGAATTGGTTTTGTGAGTCAAAGCGGTGCGTTCGGATCCCACGTTTTTACACTGGCTAGACAGCATCACATTGGATTTAGTCATTTCGTGGCTACAGGAAATGAAAGTGATGTGGATGTCGCAGACTGCATTAAATATTTGGCCGAAGACGAGGGAACGGATGTTATCGCCTGCTATATTGAAGGCGCGAAGGATGGGCAGAAGTTAATTGAAGCTTTTCAGCTGGCTGAGCAAAAGAAAAAGCCGATTGTCGTTTTAAAAGTAGGCAAAACCGATGTGGGAATGAAAGCAGCGATGTCGCATACCGGTTCCATGGTTGGCTCTGATGCTGTATATGATACCATTTTTAGCCAATATGGAGTTTATAGAGCGAATACCATTGATGAGTTTATCGATGCAGCCCAGGCTTTTTCCCAATTACCCGCTGTCCAGGGCAATCGAGTAGCTGTATTTACGGTTTCTGGTGGGGTGGGCATCATGCTGGCAGACCAAGTCATGGAACATGATTTAGTTTTGCCGGAAACCCCCGAAGAGGTTCAAAAAAAGTTAAAAGCTATTCTTCCCATAGCCGGTGTGAAAAACCCGGTGGATACGACGGCTCAAGTCTCCTATATGCCTACGTTGCTGGAAGACTTTATGGAGGCGGTATTAGAGAGTGGACAGTATGATTCAGCTATTGTCTTCTTAGGATTCGGCGGATTGAAAACGGATGCTTTAAGCAAGAAAATTAACTCACTCTTAAAAATAAAGGGAAAGTTCCCTCAAATTCCTCTCCTTACCGTGACATTAAACAACCCGACTTCTAAGAAGTTATTCCATGATTCCGGGTTAGTCGTCAATGAAGACCCGACACGGGCTGTGAAAATGCTATCGGCGTTATATAAGTTCGAGAAAACAAGGAAACGGAAGCAACCTGATATCCAACGAGAAAGGAAGGATATCAACCTAGAAATCGTCGATGCGAATTCAAAAGAATTAACGGAATATACAAGTAAGCGAATCATGGGTGAATACGGGTTGCATGTTACCCAAGAAAAACTGGCAAGTACGGCTGAGGAAGCTGTCGAATATGCCAATCGGATCGGTTATCCGGTCGCCTTAAAAGGGATGTCGCCGCAGATTCTGCATAAGACGGAAAAAGGGTTGGTCCTCTTGCATGTCAACCATCCGCAAGAGGTGGAAGAAGCCTTTCACCAGTTGAAGAAAATTATTGATGATACCGAAGGCGCGACCTTTGAAGGGGTATTAATTCAAGAAATGCTGACAGGCAAGTCGCTTGAAATGTACGTGGGTTCCAAAAGGGATCCAGTCTTTGGACAGATGATCCTGGTGGGATTAGGCGGGATTTATATCGAAGTATTCAAAGATGTGGCGATGAGAAAAGCTCCTGTCTCTATGGAAATGGCTCAGGAAATGATAGAGGAATTAAAATCGAGTGCGATGCTCAAAGAGTTCAGAGGAAATACAGCCTATGATGTAACCGCTTTATGTGAGCTGGTATCCAAATTTAGTACCTTTATCGATCAATTCCAAGACGAAATGGAAGAGATTGATCTGAATCCTGCCATGGTATTTAAAAAGGGTCAGGGAGTTAAGGTGGCAGATGCCTTAATGAAGCTGCGATAAAAAAACAAAATTCAATCTAGCGGAGGAACGAATGATGAATTTTAATCCATCTGAAGAAACAGTAGAAATCATTGGTGCTTTGAGACAATTTATCGATAAGGTAGTCATCCCATTGGAGGAGGAAAACGCCGAGCTTCTTTACAATGAAAGAAATTATTATCTGGAAAATGGAAGACGCCATCCCATGGTAGAGGAATTAAGAAAAATCGTCCGGATGGAATCGGCCAAAGCCGGCTTTTACACCATGTTTGGAGCGAAGGAATTAGGAGGAGAGGAGCTTGGGCCGATCACTTCCCTATTAATTCAGGAGGCCATCGGCAAGCACTATGCCAATCGCAAGCTGATCGAAGCCGTCGTCATTCCTTCCCCTTTTACGAATGGATTAACTTCTGTGTTGAATGGATTAAGGCAAGAACTGAAAGATCAATATTTGGAGGGAATTGCAACGGGAGAGAAGACGCTTTGTTTCGGTTTAACAGAACCGGACGCAGGATCCGATGTATGGGGAATTAAAACGAAAGCCGTTAAAGAAGGAAACGAATGGGTCATCAATGGCACGAAGCAATGGATTACCAACGCCCCTTATGCCGATTATTGCATGCTATTTGCCGTGACGAATCCAGAACTGCAATCGCAAAGAAAAGGCGGCATTACCTGCTTCTTCGTGGATACCAAGAGTAAGGGCTTCAATGTGGATTCCGTTATTCCTGTCATGGGGGAAATCGGGGGAGATGCGGGAATTATTAGTCTCGATAATTTAAGAGTGCCGGAAGAGAACATTATCGGGGAATTAGATAATGGATTTACCAAGGCGATGAACGGAATTAATAATGGACGTCTCGGAATGAGCGGAAAATGTATCGGATCCGCCCAGTGGGCTTTAAAACAAGCCGTGGACTATGCCAATATTCGCAAGACGTTCGGCAAGAAAATCGCGGAATACGATACGATCCAAAATATGTTGGCAGAATGTGCCATGGATATCTATGCAGCTCGAAATATGGCTCTGCATTGTGCCTGGAAGATTGAAAATACGAAAAAGCAACCTGTGAAAGAGATTTCCATGGTCAAAGCTTACTGTACGGAAATGATGGGACGTGTGTACGATAAAGCGATGCAGATTCATGGAGGAATGGGTCTTTCGAATGAACTGAAATTAGAAGCGGGCTATCGGATGGCAAGATTGCTGCGAATCCCAGATGGAACCTCTGAAATTCATCGACGCACTATTGCCAAGAGTTTACTAAAAGGCGACTTGAATTTTAACTAAACCTAAGCGAGGAGGATGAAACATGGAAGAACAATGCGTGTTAGTAGAAAAGAAGGGTCGGATCGCCTATGTCATTTTGAACCGTCCCGAAAAATTAAATGCCTTGAATAATCAGCTGTTTAAAGAGCTTGATGGGGCCTTAACGGATATTGAAAAAGATGATGAGGTAAGTGTCGTCATTTTAAAAGGGAATGGGCGCGCTTTCAGTGTAGGATATGATATTGGCAAATACGCACATCCTACGGTTACGCAAGATCGGGATCGATTAGAAGAGTTTACAAGAAGATGGTTAAGAGTATGGGAATTTCCAAAGCCCATCATTGCGCAAGTGCATGGATATGCTTTGGCAGGAGGAACGCAGTTGCTAGCGTCATGTGACTTTGTGATTACTTCGGAAGATGCAGAATTTGGTTTCCCTTCATTGCCTCTTGGAGGAGGGTTTGTAGGGATCTATTGGGGATGGCATGTGGGATACCAAAGAGCGAAATTATTGGATTTAACGGCGGGAAGCAGAATTAGCGGGAAAGAAGCCACAGAATATGGATTTGCTGCTAAATGCTTTAAAGCAGATGAATTAGAGGAGAAAACGCTCGAGATCGCACGCGGAATAGCCAAAACCCCGCTGGATATCTTGAAGCTAAAGAAGCAAGCCCATAATCGAATCATGGAAATGCAAGGTTTTAGGACGGGCGTCATGTTCGGACCTGAGCAGGATGCCATTATCCATACGACTGACGGCATCAAGTTGGTGAGAAATAAGATTGATGAATTAGGTTTGAAAGGCGCTATCCGGTGGTTTAACGAACAAGAGGTGTAAGTAGGCCATGAAACTCTTTGAAGGGAAGACGGCCATTGTAACTGGAGGAGCAAGAGGAATTGGCGAAGCGACAGTCAGGCAATTGCTTGATCAAGGAGCTAACGTAGCCATATTTGATGTCACGGCGGATGGTGTGAGAAGGAAATTCCCCGGTGATGAAGATCGTATTCTAGCGATTTCCGTTGATGTTCGTAATCTGGGCGATGTAGAAAAAGCCGTCCAATACGTGGAGGAAACCTTTCATGGGATTGATATTTTAGTTAATAATGCAGGCGTTCTTCAAGATCATTTCATTGAGGAAATGACGGAAGAAGACTGGGATAAAGTCATCGATGTCAATCTTAAAGGCAGCTTTAACTGTTGTAAGGCGGTTACTCCGTATATGAAGCGCCAAAAGTATGGGAAAATGGTTATGGTTTCCTCCCTGGCTGCCTTAGGTGCCATAGCGAGAGTCAATTATGCTTCGGCCAAAGCGGGGATACAGGGAATGACCAGAGCCTTGGCGATGGAACTCGGGCATTCCGGTATTTTCGTCAATGCGGTGGCACCGGGGTACATAGAAACTGAGATGAGCAAGGTATCTGAAGCGAGTGCAAGCCAAAGGGGTATTACTGATTTTGATTCCTTCAAGAAATCGTTCCTAGCCAAAAATCCGATTCCAAGAGTGGGAAAGCCGGAAGATGTAGCGAATGTGATTGAATTCTTGGCATCCGCTAAGTCGGATTATGTAACCGGCCAGATTATCTATGTATCGGGATCGCCTGGAGGAGTGTAGACATGAACAAGAGCACCCATCCCCAAATGCTTGCTGACTCCCATAAGGAAGAACTGGGATATTGGAATTCAACCCTGAAGTATTTGTGTGAAGAGGATAGCGAATTTTTCAAAATCTATCAAAGATTAGTGTCCTCTCCCTATAAAAATAATGTGATTGACGCAAAATCCAGAGAACTCATCCATGTGGCTTTAAGCTCCTCGCCTACCAATCTGTGCGAGGAAACGTTGAAAATCCACATGAAAAACGCCATGACTCATGGTGCCACAGAGAGGGAAATTCTTGAGGTCTTAAAACTAGTCAGCGTTTTAGGCATGCACACTTGTGCGGTAGGGATCCCACTTCTGATGGAAGAATACGAAACTTATAGCGATCAGTCGACCGAACTAAACTTGAATAGCAAACAACAGAAGTTGAAGGAAAAGTTTATCCATAAGATGGGATATTGGGGTTCGTTTCGAGATGTTCTCTTGGATAATGATGAGCATTTCTTTGAAAGCTATTATGAATATCTCACCAATCCCTGGGAGAGCGATATTATAAGTCCTAAATTAAAAGAGTTCATCTATATTGCTATCGATAGTTCAACCACCCATTTGTTTGGTGCAGGGATCCGAGTTCATATCCGAAATGCGCTAAAGTACGGTGCGACCTTTGAGGAGATCATGGAGGTCTTCAAACTGACGAGTGCACAAGGGGTCAACACATTCTATGTTGGAGTCCCTATCTTAAAAGCCCTTCTTGCTGAGAAGCGTGAGGGTGAATAGGGCAACCCAGAAATTTTAACAGGAAGGGAATCTACTATGTATATCAATGGAGAATGGATTCACTCGAACAAGGAGTTGAAAGTATTTAACCCTGCCAATGGAAAGCTCGTTGGAGTCGTTCCACTTGTCGGAGAAAACGAAACCAGGCATGCGATCGAGGCTGCAGATCGAGCGTTTCCTGCATGGTCAAATCTTTCTGCAGACACAAGAGCTGATTATCTTCAAAAAGTAGTTGGTAAATTAATGGAAAAGAAAGAACATTTGGCTCAAATCATCACGCAAGAAATGGGTAAACCGATCACGAATGCTAGGACGGAAGTCGACAGTACCATTGGTTTCTTTAGGTGGTATGCAGAAGAAGCAAGAAGGGTTTACGGAGAGATTATTCCGGCAGCCAAGAATAAAAGAGTTTCGGTCATCAAACAACCGGTGGGTGTCGTGGCAGCGATTACCCCATGGAATTTTCCTCTTTCTATGGCGGCAAGAAAATTAGGACCGGCTTTAGCTGTCGGTTGCACGGTGATTTTAAGACCATCCAGAGAAGCTCCTTTATCATCCGTAGAATTAGTCAAAATTTTGGATGAAGTGGGAATTCCCAAGGGGGTTGTCAATCTTGTGATCGGAGGGGCATCGGAAATCGTCACTCCGATCATGGAGAGTAAAGTGGTTAAAAAAGTATCGTTTACAGGATCAACCCAGGTTGGAAAAGAGTTAGTGAAGCAATCCGCCGATACACTGAAACGAGTCTCCATGGAGCTAGGCGGCCACGCCCCGTTCATTGTGTTTGAGGATGCCGATATCGATTTAGCTGTAGAAGGGGCTTTACGCAGTAAATTTACGTCAGCGGGACAGCAGTGTATTTGTGCGAACCGGTTGTATATTCATGAATCGGTCTATGAAGAATTTGCTACTAAATTTGCAGAAAAAGCGAAAGAGCTGAAGATCGGTGACGGTATATCTGATGATGTTCAAATCGGCCCGTTGGTCAATCAGTCTGCTGTTGAAAAAGCGGATAAGCATGTTCAAGATGCCGCATCCAAAGGAGCCCGTGTGTTATGTGGGGGACGAAGAATACAGGAAGGTGCTTTTGTCCAAGGTTCTTTTTATGAACCTACCGTTCTAGCCGAAGTCGATGAAAGTATGGTCATTACCTATGAAGAGACATTTGGTCCGGTAGCGCCCTTAATGAAGTTTAAGTCTGAGGAGGAAGTCATTAAGAAAGCGAACCATACGGAATATGGATTGGCAGCGTATTTTTACACCAAGGATTTATCTCGTATGTATAGGGTTGGAGAGGCATTAGAGTATGGCATGCTGGGTATTAACGATCCTTCCCCATTTTCAGTGCAATCTCCCTTTGGAGGAATCAAAGAAAGTGGGATGGGGCGAGAAGGAGGGCATCATGGAATGGAGGATTATCTCCATATAAAAACGATGTCCGTTCAACTTTACTAGCTCAAAATGGAAGGGTGGTATTGATCATGGACAGATTAACTGGGGAAATTGCGCTTATTACCGGGTCCGCGGGCGGGATTGGCTTTACCATTGCGGAAACTTTTCTTCGGGAAGGAGCAAAAGTTTGCTTAAACGACGTGAATGAAACTTTGTTGAAGCAATCCGCAGAAACACTGGCTAAACTCTTCGGGAGCGAGCAAGTCACTTACTACAGCGGCAGTGTCAGTAAAAGGGAGGACGTGTTCAGCATGGTGGCCCACACGGTAACGACGTTCGGCTCCTTAACGGTTGCCGTGAACAACGCAGGCGGGGGATTCGGCACTCCTCTTTCATTTGAAGAATTGACGGAAGAAGATTGGGATCTTGTGATGGGCGTCAATATGAAGGGGACATTTCTTGTTTCGCAAGCGGCTGTGGCTGTCATGAAAGAAAACAAACGTGGAAGTATCATCAATCTGTCGTCCGTGACGGCCAACAAAGGGATGAAAACAGTCAATGCCGCCTATGCGGCATCAAAGGGAGGAATTGCGTCGTTCACTCGCAAGCTTGCCTATGACGTGGGCCAATATGGGATCCGTGTGAACGCCATTGCCCCAGGTAGCATCGTAAGCGGCGAAAGGATGAAGAAGTTACATGATGAAAACGCGGAATTCGTTCGGCGGTTCCGTGAAGAATTGGTCATCGGTTTCGTAGGGGAACCAATCGATATTGCACATGCGGCTGTGTACTTGGCTGCCAATGAGTCTAGGTACATGACGGGTGAAGTGATGGAAATTAACGGCGGAGTTTATATGGGATAGGGTCAATTAGATCAATAGTTCAAAATTGAAACACAGATGATTCACTATTGCGACAAATTATTTTGATAGCAAAGTAAAGATATAGTATGATAAATTATATTTTTTTAAAAAGAGTCGGGATTATCACGTGTTTGTGGTTATCACTCGGTCTATTCTTTTGATGATTATAGGAATTTTGATTTTTGGTATGAATCTTGCTTCTATTTAAATAGTGAAATGAATTTATAAGGAAACGGAGTGTTTGGCGGAATGGCGATTTTAGGAAAAGATATGACGTTTGGGTTGTTTTTCTTGAATTCAGTAGCTCCTTGGAAAACAGACGCAGAAGAGTTGCGAGATGGCTTAGAGCAAATTAAATTAGCAGATAAATTGGGATTTCACTCCGCTTGGATAGCAGAACATAATGCCCGCGCCTATGGCGTTGTCAGCTCCACATCCGTATACTTAGCAGCCGCGGCAGCTCAAACTTCTCATATTATGCTAGGTTCGGCGGTATCCCGTTTGCCCTTGCATCATCCATTGCAAGTAGCAGAAGATATGGCATTAGTAGATATCATCAGCAATGGGAGATTATATTTGGGTGTTGGCAAAGGATATGATCCTTTAGAATTTGAAGCCTACAATATTGATTTTGAAGAGCGTCATGGAAGATATTTAGAGTCCTTAGATATTTTGACAACGGCATTAAAAAATGAAAGAGTGACGTATTCCGGAAAGTTTTTTGATATCAAAGATATTCCAGTTTATCCTAGACCGGTTCAACCATCAGGACCTCCTATCTTTGTTATGGTATCAGGCAACGATGCTTCGATGATTAATGCAGCCAAGCAAGGTCACTCCTTTGTACTCGGTGGAATCACCAATGAGGATACCAATCATAAAATTTCCTTATATAAAAAGACAGCCTTGGAATCAGGGTTATCCGAAGAATATGTGAGCAATGCTGTAGCCAGATCCGGCAAGTTGCTGTTCTGCTATGTAGCCGAGACGACGGAGCAAGCCCAAAATGAATACAAGCAAGGTCTCGAATGGTATATGGGTGAACGTGATAATCGTCCTACATTTGGAGTGATGAATCGGGAACGGAATGTCGATTACGACCGCTTTTTGAAGTCGGAGAATACATTAGTGGGATCCCCGGAAAAAGTCATCGAAGATATTAAAAAGTATAAAAAAGAAACCGGTCTAAATAATATCATTCTATGGATGAATATTGGCGGCCAACCACAAAAACAAGTCCTAAAGTCCATGGAACTCTTTGCTGAGAAAGTAATGCCCCATTTTGTTGAAAATGCCAATTTAGTGAAATAAAAACGGTTACACACTATTAAGGGGGATTAATTATGAAATCCAAAAAGATTCTTCTATCTGCTCTATTTTCTATTGTGTTGTTAGCCGGTTGTTCTTCAAATGAAAGTGCTTCAAATGATTCTTCTGCTGAAAGTTCGGCTAAAGGGGGAGACCCCGGGAAGGTCTATGAATTAAATCTGAATGTATCTGCTGGACCTGTACATCCTTTTACAAAAAATGTGGCTGAACCTTGGGCGGAAATGGTTGAAAAAGAAACTAACGGCGTGGTTCAGGTCAATGTTCATCCAAGTGCAGCTTTGGGTAATTTGTCTTCTGCTTACGAGGATATCAAATCCGGTTTGTATGAAGCGGGGTTAGTATCTCCTGGACGACATGTGGATACAGATCTCTTCCCATTGACCATTGGCGATCTGCCATTTCTCATTGAAAGTCCAACCGTTGCAGAAAATGTATTAACCAAATTTGTAAATAAGTATATGACAGACACCTTTGTAGAAGGATCGTTTATGTCCATATCATCCACGGATGCCTACCAACTGTATAGCAAAAAACATATTCGTACAGCAGAAGATATCAAAAATGTAAAAATTGCGGATACGGGTTCGATCGAAAGAATCGAATTATTTAAAGATCTGGGGTCTGTCCCGGTTTCCCTAAGTAATACAGAATTATATGAATCGATCGAGAGAGGAATCGTTGACGGCGTTGCTTACACTGCAGTTGGTGCTAACGGTTATAAGCTTGACGAGGTGGCTCCTCATATGACTAAACTAAATATAGGAGCTACGACTTTAATGTTTATGGTGAATACAGACTTTTTAGAGAGTTTGCCTGAAGATATTCAGAAAATGTTTGCTGATAAATTCGGACCGGCCTACGGCAGTATGATCACCAAGTTTTATTCAGAAAGTTCAAACGATTCCATCGCTGCCTTTACGGAAACGGTTAAGGCGAAAGGGGGAGAAGTAACGACACCTACGGAAGAAGAACTGAAAGCGTTTAAAGCACCTGCCAAACAACTGATGGAAAAATGGGTGGAAAAAGCAAACCAAAAAGGTTATCCAGGTCAAGAAATGATGGATTACTATACTGGTCTACTAAAAGAGGAAGGAGTTATCCTTCCGGAATAATCACAGCATGGGGCTTCTAGTGCATGAGAAATGGAGCCCCATGATTCACTTTTTACTCAATCAGAACCTGGGTTAAAAATGACCAGTACTAGATTTGGAGGTGTTGGGAAAATGATGATATCTAATTTCATTACAAAGTTTACCCAATTAAACAAATGGCTAGCTTTTTCTTCCTTAATTATCATGATGGTTTTTGTATTTATTTGCGCGACGGCCAGGGGATTGGGATTCCCCATTGTTGGAGATATAGAGTTGGTGCAATTAGCTATGGTTTCCTTAATTGTAGGGGCTTTAGCCTATACGGACTCGGAGAAGGGTCATATATCTATAGGCATTATTGTTGACCATTTCCCGCTAAAATTACAATACTTAATTGATTTCGTAGCAGCCATATTGAAAACAGGATTTGCCTTTTTGGTTGCTTATGTTTTTTTGACCAAAATGGATTTTAACCAAACCTCGATCTTGCTTAAGGTGCCTTTCTTCTTTTTCGAAATCCTATTGATTATCGGTTTTGTAGGATGGGGATTAGAGTCCATAAGACAGATATTTCAAAATATTTTTCTTTTATTAGGAAGAAGCACAGTGGATCCCCGCAATGAAGAAGAGGTCAAAGTTGAAAAGATGGCCATGATTGAGTAATGAAAAAAAATATTACTTTTTAGTGGGAGGTATATTCTTTGAGTATGACTATTGGGATCATCGTTCTCATAGCCGTTTTCGTACTGATGTTTTTAAGAATTCCTATCGCTGTTTCAATGGCGATTCCAGCTTGCCTAGGAATTTTTGCACTAAAAGGTGAAAAAGCGTTATTTGCAGCTATCGAGAGTATTATTTGGGAGCACAGCTATAGTTACACATTTAGCACGATTCCCCTATTTGTATTAATGGGGCAATTCTTGTATTATTCTGATATCAGCAATGAATTATTTACAGCCTTTAAAAATTGGTTTGGCCGGCTTAAGGGCGGCTTAGGAATAGCAGCGATTGGTGCTTCGGCTATGTTTGCGGCTTCTTCCGGTTCTAGCTTGGCGACAACGGGTACCATTGGTGTGGCTTCTTCCAAAGAAATGCTTAAGGCTGGGTACGCAAAAAGTTTGACGGGGGGTGCGATTGTCGCCGGAGGAACGTTAGGCATTCTCATTCCACCCAGCAACATGTTTATTATCTATGGCATGATTACAGAACAGTCGATTGGTAAGCTGCTCATGGCAGGGATCGTTCCAGGGATTTTACTGACCCTTTTCTTTATGGCTACTATTTATATTAGTATCTTAATTAAGCCAGAATTAGTGGCTGGGCAATTTGATCATCAGGTGTCTTGGAGGGAAAAATTTCAGTCATTAAAAGCGAATATATGGATTATCCTATTATTTATGTTTGTTATGGGCGGTCTTTATATTGGATTATTTACAGCTACCGAAGCGGCTGGTTTTGGGGCATTAGGAGCGCTAGCTATTGCACTGGTTAGAAGGAAGTTAACTTTTTCTACTTTTTCTGAAGCCATGTTAGGTACAGTAAGGACGACAGGATTTATATTTGCTATTGTCATGGGAGCCTTCTTATTAAATTTTGTCTTAACGATTACGAGGATCCCAAATCTACTGGCTGATTTTTTATTTAGTAAAGACTTATCACCAACGATGATTTTTCTATTAATCGTCGTCATGTATTTAATTTTAGGGGCTATCATGGATACATTGGCTATGATTGTCGTAACGATGCCTCTGATCTTACCTATTGTACAACAGCTCGGATTTGATTTGATTTGGTTTGGGGTCATCATTACCCTCTTGGTAGAGATGGCGCTCATTTCCCCGCCGGTTGGAATGAATTGTTTTGTTCTAAAAGGCGTTGTCGAGGAATTGGATCTTAAATCTATTTTTAAAGGTGCTATGATATTTATGGTCCCTATCCTTAGTTTAATAGGTTTATTGTATGTGTTTCCGGAAATTGCCTTATTCTTGCCAAACTATGTAAAATAGAGTCTTTTGGAGGAAAAACATGAAGCTTATCCAATCTGTTACAGGGCCGATCGAAGTGGGCCAATTAGGAAAAACGCTGATTCATGAGCATTTGAGAACGAGAGCTGAGGCTGTGGCCGTTCAATTTCCGCATTTATACGATGCCGATGAGGAATATCGTTTAGCTATGGACCAGGTCGTTGCCGTTCATGACAGGGGTATTCAAACGATCTTTGACCCGAGTGTCATGGGGTTGGATCGAGATGTTCGATTTATGAAAAGGGTTTCAGAAGATTCCGGTGTTCAAGTTATTGCTGCAACCGGGATCTTCACTTTCCACTACTTGCCAACTCGATTTATGGCCAATGATATCGAATTCATGGCGGATCAGTTTGTGAGAGACATCGAAGTAGGCGTTCAAAACAGCGATATCAAAGCAGGCTTTTTAAAATGTGCGACCGATGTTCAAGGAGTGACTCCCCATGTAGAAAAAGTCATCAGAGCTGTCGCTCGAGCCCATCGTCGTACGGGCGTCCCGATCATGACTCATTCGGTTCCTGCAAAAGAGAATGGCTTATTGCAGATTCAAATTTTTGAAGAAGAAGGGGTGGATCTGAGTAAAGTATTAATCGGACACTGCGGGGATACGGATAATTTGGACTATTTGGAGAGAGTGCTCGATAAAGGCGTCTATATCGGAATGGATCGTTATGGAATTACTACGGTCATATCTACTGAAAAAAGAAATGAAACCCTTCGAGCGTTGCTTGAAAGGGGCTATGTGAATCGCATGTTTTTGTCTCAAGACTATTGCTGTACGACCGACCTGCACAAGCCAGAGAGTCATAAAAAAGCTAAACTGCCTGATTGGTCGATGACCTTCCTATTAGACAAAGTCATTCCAACACTATTATCCCAAGGGGTTACGGAAGAAGAGATTCATATCATGATGGTCGAGAACGTAAAAGATTGGTTGAGCTAATTAATAATAAGGTCTAAGGTGCTGCGGTAAAGGAGGGTGTCTATGAAGCTTTTTGTAACGGGGTTTTCACCTTTGGATCAATATGTGGAAGAAGAGATAAAAATAAGAAAAGCCAATTTTCAGGAACTGGTCGTTCAAAGGCTAGAGTCAATAGACATCCTGAAAAATCCCACCTATATTCAGAATGATGATGTGTTAATTTGTGGTGCAGCGATCTATGAGGTTTTTAAGAAAATAAATGTTCGCGGCCACTTAATTCCTTTGCGAGTTCAAACCATTGACTTTCTGAATGCCCTCACCCAAGCTGCTAGCGTGGGGAAAGAAGTAAATATTATAAATTATCAAGAGATATACTTAAAAGAACATTCAGCAGACCTAGAAAGAGTATTTAATATTAAGATTCATCAGCATTCTTATCACGATGGGGAATCGGCTGATGCGTTAATCAACGAACTGGCAGTAAAAAAGCAAAGCATTGTCATAGGTTCCGGCTTAATTGTTTCAAAAGCTATGAACAAAGGCATGAAAGGATTTATTTGGTATAGCAAAGAAAGTATAAAGTTGGCTGTAGATATTGCATTTAATGTACTATCTGCTCGTTTTGAGGAGCAAAGCAACAATAAAAGGCAAGAATATATATTAGATCATTTTAATGAAGGCGTTATCAGTTTAAATGTTACCGGCAGAATACTCCAAATCAATCCTAAGGCAGTAGAGTTGCTGGAACTTCAGAAATATAGGGATTTAAGGGGAGCCAGTATTAAGGAAATTGAAGAGCTAGATTGGTTTTCAAAATATGATGACAGCAATCAATATTTGAAAGACAAGCTGGTAGAGTACCGAAATAAAACTCTATATTTAAACTCTTTTCCCATTCATGTCAAAGGGAATCACGATGGCTCGGTCATCATTATCTCCGATGCGGCGGAAATTCAGAAACACGAGAAAAAAATAAGGAAAAAACTGTATGATGACTCCAATACGGCCATTTATGAATTTGAAGATATTGTCGGCAAGAGTGGGATCATACGAAAGACTATCAATAAGGCTAAAAAGTTCGCTAAAACGGATGCGAATGTCCTGATCATAGGTGAATCCGGAACGGGTAAAGAGCTGTTTGCCCAAAGTATTCATAATGCAAGTTTACGGTCTAAAGAACCCTTTATTGCTATCAATTGCGCGGCCATTCCGGAAAACTTAATGGAATCGGAGTTTTTCGGATATACTGAAGGCGCTTTTACCGGGGCCATAAAGGGGGGCAAGCCGGGTCTATTCGAGCTTGCTCATAAAGGAACGGTATTTTTGGATGAATTGGGAGAACTTCCATTAAGTATGCAATCCAAGCTATTGCGGATTCTCCAAGAAAAAGTGGTAAGGAGAGTAGGGAGCGCTACATCCATACCGATAGATGTAAGAATCATAGCTGCTACGAATGTCAATCTGTTGGAACAAGTAAAACAAGGCGGGTTCCGTTTAGATTTATATTACCGCCTTAGCGTTCTAAATCTGATTTTGCCCTCTTTAGCTGAGCGCAAAGAGGACTTGGAAGATCTGGTCTTATCCTATACGGCACGCAAGTACCCGGAATTTATGAAGATGATCGAAACGTGTATAACGGAAATCACCGAATTGTTAGAGGAACATTCATGGGAAGGAAATATAAGGGAATTAGAAAATAACTTGGAGAGGTTATTTGCTTATTTAGAATCCCCGTTAAATATAACCAAACAAGATATTCTAAATAACTTAATCGAGACGCTAGAGGACAATAATTTCCTCATTATCAATCGGTTTAAAGATCATGATACGTATCAAGATATTATCAAAGAAGTTGAGATCAATACGATTAAAGGAGCCTTGCAAAAGACAAACGGGAATAAAAAAGATGCAGCGAAATTATTGGGGATAAGCAGAAGTACGTTATGGAGAAAATTAGCTGAAGCGGAAGCCGTGAAATAGGGGCCACTTTCCTATAGTCATGGCACCTAAACATCATGTGCCACTGGCAGCCTTCCTTGAGATGGTCAAATGGAATGGCTGGACAGTGGCAATTTTAGAGAGGATTTAAAACGATGCGTTGGATTACTTTAGGTTTTTTATTTTTACTGTTTACCATAAATTATGCGGATAAATCTGTTGCAGGCTATGCGGCTGTTTCCATTTCAAAAGAATTTGGCATTACGCCTCTACAATGGGGATTGGTGGGAAGCAGTTTCTTTTGGTCTTTTATTATTTCAAGCATCTTTGGCAGTTCGCTGGCCGAACGATTTGGGACGAAGAAAATGCTTTCTTTTATGGCATTAACCTGGTCGATTTTACAGTTAGGTGCTTTTGCTATAAATAGTTTGCCTATGCTTATCGCTTATCGGATCTTATTGGGTGTTTTTGAAGGTCCTTTTTTTGCGGTCGTTCTCACTCATTTATACAAATGGTTTGCCCCTGAATCGAGGGGGATGGCTACTTCTATTTTAAATTTTGGCGGTCCTGTTGGGTCTCTTATTAGCGCGCCTGTATTAGTGTATATGATTGAACACTATAACTGGAAAATCGCTTTTGCTTCGCTGGGTATTCTAAGTCTTGTCTGGCTCATCTTTTGGGTATGGTTAGGGAAGGAATATCCAGAGAATAGAGTGGAAGAAAATATAATGAAGAAAACTTCGCTTGCAAAACCGAAAGTAAAATTTTCAGAGATTTCTTCGGCCTTATTCTCTCGTACCTTTATTCTCACTATATTTGTAGCCTTTACAGCTTATTGGCTTCTTACTTGGATTCAGGTTTGGATGCCTTCCTATCTGCTAAAAGCTGTAAAGGTTTCTTCGACACAGATGGGATACATTTCCGCTTTAATCGGTTTGGGTGCAGGGTTGGTTACGATTTGCATCGCCATGCTCTCCGATTCTATACACAAAAGAAGCTTGAGTTACAAAAAATCCCATGTCATAGTAGTTGGAGTATCTATATTGGTAGGTGCTGCCCTTTTCTATTCCATCACTGTAGTGCCTTACATGGTTTGGATCGTTTTTGTCATTTGTGTAGGAAAGGGACTTTTCGGAACCGTTCTTTCCCTAGGACCGCATATCGTCAGTAGATTAGTCCCGGAACGTAGTACTTTCATGATTGGGATTTATACAGGATGCGTAACGATGGCAGGGGTGATTGGACCTCTAGTCACCGGTAGTTTGGTACAGAAGGCAGGCAACGATATTGTACTTGGTTATAATTACTCTATATTAATTTTTGTAGCGCTTGGAGCCATTTTTAGCATTCTATTTCTGATCATGGTCAATCCGGACAAGTCAAACAGGAAGAAAGCATCATCAGTAGTGGAAGAATCTGAAAATATAGCTGTCTAAGATAAAGAGTTGAGAAGCAGATCCCTGCTTCTTTTTTTTGAGGTATCATGTTTCAGATCTTAAACGCGAGTGATTCAAAATTAAGACAAATAGACTGATGTTTCCGTATACCTATTAGAGTTAAGAATTGGCATGGATTTTGCTATTATAAAATTTAAAAGGTAAATCCTAGTCTTGGTTTTCCAACTTATTAGTTAGAAGGGGAGATTAAACATGAAAATATTAGGGATCTCTGGGACCATTACCGGCTCCAAAACATTGGTATTAGTTAATAACGTTTTAGAAAACATTCGCGCAGCGCACCCAAATATTGAAGTAGAATTACTAGATTTGAAAAAATACAATGTCCAGTTTTGTGACGGCAGGAACCCATCTGACTATACCGGGGATACAAAAAAAGTCATTGATATGGTTTCCTCAGCTGATGGTTATGTCATTGGGACTCCAATTTTCCAAGGCTCCATTCCAGGTGCTCTTAAGAATTTGTTTGATTTGGTTCCACCTCCTGTGTTTCGCAATAAAGTCATGGGGTTTATTGCAACAGGAGGAACCTACCAACATTATCTTGTCGTAGAAAATCAATTGAAACCGATTGCAGGATATTTTCGGGCCTTCGTTGCCCCAGGTTATGTCTATGCACATAATGATCATTTCAATAAACAAAATGAATTGGTTGACCCGGAAGTTGTGGAACGGGTTAAGCAGCTTGCCGATGAAGTCGTATACATGCAACGGGCATTAAAATAAATTAGCTGCAAAGGGGGAGGGAAGTATGATCACCAACAGTGTTGAACAGGGACTTCAGAGCCTCGAAAATGGGGAACTCATTATTCTTTTTGACAATATCAAAACAGGGAGCGGCGTTCTGGTAGGGGGTGCCAAACACGTTACTCCCCAAAAGGTCAATCTCATGACGAAAATCGCAAAAGGATTGGTTTCCGTCTGTATCAGGGAAGACAAAGCAAAGAAATTGGAGCTTCCACTCATGGCTTTTGCTTCCCAAGATCCGAATGTAAAGCCTTTCGCTGTTTCCGTAGACTATAAAACGAATACGACAGGAATTTCGGCCTTTGAACGGGCAGATACGATCCGAGCGATGGCAGATGAGGATTCCCGGCCGGAGGACTTTCGAAAACCAGGTCATCTATTCCCTATGGTTGGGAAGAACAACGGGGTACTGCAGAGGATCGATATCGTGGAAGCGGTGCTTGATCTTACCTACAAGACTTCGTCCATTCCCGTAGGCTATATTTGCGAGATATTAAATCAAGAGGGCAGAGAAGCATCCGAAACCGAGATTCAAAGGATAGCAGAAGAAAACAAGATTCCGATTCTAAAATTAAGTGATGTGGTGGAAATGCGAAAGTATGATAAGTTTGGCACATTAGAGGGAAAGGTGATTTACGGAAATCAGATCGGCCGGAAAATAGGTTTTCCTACGGCTAATCTTGATATTGGCTTAAAAAAGCTTGATCTGTTACACGGGGTGTACGGAGTAAAGGTGCTTTACAATGAAAAGCCATATATAGGGATTATGAACGTGGGTGTAAGACCGACGATCCAACAGGAAAAAAACCAAGTCCACTATGAGGTGCACATCTTTGACTTTGATGAAATGATCTATGGCGAAAGCCTTCATGTAGAGGTTTGCTTTTTTGTAAGAGAGGAAATGTCTTTTTCCGGTTTGGAAGAGCTGGTATCGCAGATTAACAGGGATGTTGAATGGGTGAAGCAGCGATTAGATAAAACGGATCCTTCTTTGAACAGCCCTCTTTTAATGGAGGGAGCTATATGAAAACACGACCAAAAATCGACGTCCAATTACCGGACTTATCATTCATTCGCTTATGCGAATCACAATATGGGATTAACCGGGGAGTTTATAATACCATTGATACCTGGTTTTATGAGCAGGGATGGAAGGGAATTGTAGAACGCCGCGAGACTATTCTTCGCTTTCTGGATAGGAATAGTTTCCAAAGGTTTGGGCATGGCGGCTTATCGATAAAATTGCAGGAATATTGTGGGTTAATTAATTAATAAAGGCGGAGGGGGGGACGACCCGGGGGGGATCTTCCTCTTCGAACGGTAAGAAGCCCCGCTCTCCTCATTCACTGTTGGATTTGATGGGATTTATCAAGTCTGTTTTTTCTTTTTTGTCCCATTTGCAAATAAAAAGTATTCTACGAACTAGAAGAAAATAACAACGCAAAGGTCCGAATCGTTGGAGAAGCAACAGCAAGGATTCGCAATACATGAAAAGAACGAGAAAATGTACCCCTTACTGTTCCTATTGGAAAGGCGTTAAACAGCAATATTTGTGCAAAATAGCTGTCTCATCCCGATCGGCGCTATAGAAGGAACAGATATTATTACCATTGATGGATTTAGTAAGACGGAACCATTTCAAATTCTAAGCGAATGCTATTCTGAAGCTGGTGGCGTGCAATGCGTTTTTGCATACCGGGAATGGTGATGGCCAGTGCAGCCTTACTTTCCAAAAATCCTCATCCGACAGAAGAAGAGATTCGTGATGGGATCTCAGGAAATTTGTGCCGTTGTACGGGCTATAACATGATTGTGGATGCGATTGACTTAGCCGCGAAAAAGGGTGAAGGCATATGGTAAGGCAAACTATTTCATCCTATCGATTGGCGAGTTTGGAAGAAACGATTTCTCAACTAAGCAAAGAAGACTGCCAAATTATGGCGGGTGGCACGGATCTGATGGTGCAGCATAAAAGTCCGAGAGGGGCTCCTGCCAAGTTTGATAAACCCCTTGTTTTTATCGATCATTTAAAGGAACTCAAGCAGATTGATAAGAAAAACCAGGACATTCATATCGGCGCTTGCTGTTCCTATAGCGAATTGCTGGAACACCCCCTCATCCCGAAAATACTAAAGAAAGCCATAAGGAAATTGCCGCGCCGGCCATTCGAAATCGAGGAACGCTTGGCGGGAATATATGCAACGCATCCCCTGCAGGAGATACTTTGCCTTTGTTATATATCTATAACACGAAAATTCGGTTGAGATCCTGGAAAGGGGAAAGGGTAGCTGATATTAACGATTTCATCTTAGGACCAAGAAAAGTGAATCGATTAAAAGATGAAATCGTCACAGAAATCATTTTGCCAAATGTGCACGAGGATGGTACGTCTTTTGTTTTTGAAAAAGTGGCGAACCGAAGAGCGGATGCAATAGCGAAAATATCGTTTGCAGGTTCGATGCGTGTGGACGAAGGTAGGATTGGCGATACGATTTGCATTTGGTGCTGTGGGGCCCACCATTGTACGTTCCAAGGCTATTAAACAAAAATTAATGGGAGAAGCTTTTCCGTTAAATGACAAGGTTATGGATGGGGTGGTTGCTGATTTTGATCGCATCATAAAACCCATCGATGATCAGCGCTCAACGGCCGTTTACCGGAAAACCGTATCACTAAATTTATTGCGTTATTTTCTTGAGACCAAGGGGATGTAAAATTTACAAAGAAGGTAATCGCTCGTTTTTTTTGCTTATTATTTTCTTGTAAATTCATCTTTTCGGGTTGAAAGTATGAACCAAAAACCATTGCCCTTGCCAAGTGCAAGGGTTTTTGTTATTAGTTTTTTGAAATGTTTGTTAACGGGCAGGTTAGTTTAAGTATATTCCTTCACAAAGTTACAGAAAAAGCCGATCATCCTAGACAGGAAAAGAAAAATCGGCTCTTTTTTCTTTAATTCGATTTTAAATAATAACAATACAAAATCTGGTTTCATCGAACCATACTTAAACACCAAATAATTTGCTCATACT
>NZ_JBEGDL010000039.1:0-45359 GCF_040813775.1 Ammoniphilus soli | reverse complement strand
CTTGTTTTTCCACCGTTTTCGCTAATTTGGCACCATATAAACCATCACTCGTGCTACCACTGCCTACGTCTACATGTAAAAATTGGCCGGACTTAAGGTCGTATTCCAATTTAATTTTTACACCGGATGTATGAGCACTCCCTCCGGATCCGGGATAACAGTGAGCATAGAGGTCTGGTAGCTGAAAGACCGTCGCATCTAGAATGCGAATCCGTTTGAAATAGCGGTCTAGATCGCAAGGGATGGTAGAAGAAGAGGCTAATTTTTTACGAAGAAGCGTGGAAAAAAGTTTTCTTAGAAAATCTACTCCGGATTCATTAAATTTTTGGTTAAGACCCTCTGAACTCAGGGAAACGCTTCTGAAAGCATCCAGTTGACTACATAAGGATGTTAATGAATCGGTAGAAAGATCTTGATTTGAGAAAGAACATAAGAAAATGAAATCTTGAGCTGCCAGTTTTCCCTTACGCTGAATAAACCCAGTTTGTCGAGCTAGTTCTTCCAATTGAGTAAAAGAAAAATATTGCCGTAATTCTTGAACCATAAGCTGTACTTCTTCGTTGATGGAAAGGGAGGGCATCGGTTCCATAGAAAATCATCCTTTCTAAAAATAAATAGACTTATAGAAAGGATATCCTATTTTTTCCTTTTTGGGGGTACGAGTTGTACTTAGCTTGATGGGCATGGGGTAAGTCCGAGATAAGTCCAAAAACGGCCACAGGGATGGATTTTGTTGGAAAATATATAAATTAGGCTACTTCAAATGAAAGTAATGTTTATACTAAGCCCCGATAAACAACAAAGTGGCAATCCAGAACGATGAAAATAACATCTGGATTGCCACTTTTTATTGAACTATTGATCCCGGTTAGATGAATAAAGACCCTTATAGACAATGATATTAAAGATCAGTCAATAAAAAGCCACCCTAAAATGGATGGCAACAGATTTTAGCTAGTCAGGAAATTTTTTAAGAGGTTGCTTATTCATTATACTAAAATAGTCTGAAATGACCGATCGCATTTATTTTTGCATCTTCAATACTCCTAAAGGACTTTGAATTGAAGGAGAAAAATGTTTATCTTGATAAGTATAACTAACATGGGGATGCAGAATCTTTCCTTCATCAAATAGATGACAACGGACTATTTCAGTTCCAATCTCTGGTGTAATCCCTCTATACCATATTCCTTCTGGGTAAACAATCACGACGCACGCATCCTCACATCGCCCATTACATTTAGTGCGCGTCGTATGAATTTTATTATCTGCTCCAAGCGCTTTAATCTCTTGTCTGATCGCTAGAGTCACTTCTTCCGCCCCATTTTTCATACAACTTCCACCATTACAGATCAATACATGGTGCCGAGTTTCAGACAAATTCCAAGTCGTCATAACCATACATCCCCGCTAAAGAAATTGATACACTCAAGCATGCATAAACTACAAAACTACATTAGTTAGAGCTACTTCGGTAGTCCTCCCCATATCTAGGTACAACCGTCTCCGAAAAGAAGGTAATGTGTGTTTTATTGGTAATGGGATGTATAGTGACTTCCGTTTCTACCTCAAAAACATCACGAATGAGATCTGGACGGAGGACCTCCCTCGGAGTGCCTGATGTTACGATTTGACCCGATTTAATCACATATAGACGATCACAATACATGGCAGAAATATTTAAATCGTGCAAAGCTGCCAGAACCGTGATGCCAAGAGATTTAATAAGATCCATTATTTGTAGTTGATAGCGAATATCAAGATGGTTGGTAGGTTCATCCAAAATGAGAAGTCTTGCTTGTTGAGCCAACGCTCTTGCAATAAGCACCCTCTGTTTTTCTCCCCCAGATAACGTCATATAGCTACGATCAGCAAAATCTCCCATACCCACGCGAGACAATGCTTCTTTAACAATATATAGATCCTCGCAAGTATCAAACTCAAATAGTCGTTTATGTGGAGAACGACCCATCTGAACGATTTCACGAACTGAAAAATCAAATTCAACGGGAGATTCCTGTCGAACCACAGCCATACATTGTGCAGTTTGGCGAGCAGATAAAGTAAAGATGTCGTTTTCATCCAACTTGATGATTCCAGCATCAGGTTCTATCATTCGATATACACTTTTTAGTAGCGTGGATTTCCCACTTCCATTTGGACCAATTAGACCAACAAATTCTCCCGTTTTTACGTCTAATCCAATGTTTTCTAAAAGCACTCTCTTTTGGATACTAATTGAAAGATTTTGCACCATGAGATTCATCTTCCGTCACCTCCGAATGAATAAGTGCTTTTTCGCATTTGCCAAATAAAGAATGGTCCACCACACAAAGAAGTGATAATACCAATCGGAATTTCTTCGGGTGCGAACAACAGTCTTGCTATAACATCACACCAAATAACAAAAATGGCACCAAATAATACACTTACAGATAAAACACGACGATGATCAGAACCCACCAGGAATCGGACAAGATGAGGCATCATTAGCCCAACAAAACCAATAGCACCACTAACGGCTACAATAACGCCAGTTAGAAGAGCCGTTATGATTAAAAGAAGTTTCCGAAATTGATCTGTATTCACTCCAAGTGTACTTGCTGTTTCCTCACCCATCAGTAAAACATTGAGTGATCTTGACTGAAGGAGAAGAACCACCGTGCCAACGATGACGGCAAGGGCTGGAAGGGTTAAATAGCCCCATTTTGCCCCTGTTAAACTTCCTTTGATCCAAAATAGCACAGAGCGAAGAGCAGACTCTTTCGGTGCGGCAAGAACAATGAGACTCGTTACTGCCAATAATACGGCTGAAATCGCAATTCCAGCGAGTAATAGCCGAACCGTTGAAATGCGTCCTCCCACTTGCGACAGGTGAAAAACACATAGCATGGATAATAGCGCACCAGTAAATGCCCCAGCGGAAAGTGCATATTGACCAAATATACTAAAGGCACCAAACAAAATCACCAACGTAGCGCCGACTGATGCACCAGAGGATACGCCCAAAATATAAGGATCAGCAAGAGAATTTCTAACAAGAGCCTGTATGGACACACCAACAACGGACAATCCTGCGCCGACAATTGCTCCCAATATTACTCTTGGAAAGCGGATATCCCAAATAATATGCTCTTGCGCCTTAGACCAATCAACTTGTACCCATTCCCCGATCATCGGGAGATGAGATAAGGCAATCCTCCATACCGTTTCAGGATGAATGGGAACAGGTCCAAGAGTAATAGCAATGGTCATTGAAACAAAAAGGATAATAATCAATCCAATAGAGAGGATAGGGAACCAAACCCAGTAGCTACTACTACTGGGTTTTTTCATTTCTATTTTACCGATGTTAGAACTATGATTAGATAACTCTTCCTTTTGGATGGAATTCTGCAAAGTATTTCACCTCTCCTCGTTAAACCACATGAACAGCTTACTTGAATTTTTCAGGATAGAATCCTTTTGCTAACGTTTCTAATGCACTCACATTTCTGACTCCCTCAAAAACACTTGATAGCGGAAGTACAACAAAACTTTTGTTTTTAATAGCCTTAACATCTGCCATTGCAGGATTATTTAATAAAAGTTTGATTTTTTCGTCTGCTGAGGTTTTACCATAATCATTAATCACAATAACCTCTGGATCACGCTTAACTACTTCTTCCCAACTTACCTTTGCCCAGTTTTTTTCGATATCATCAAACACATTTTTACCGCCTGCCATGGCAATCAGTGAAGTTTGTAACGATTGCCCAGCCGTAAACACGGTATCTTCTCCACTGTCAAAAACCAAAACACGAATCGGTTTTTCTACTTTTCCAACTTTGTTTTTGATCTCTTGTATATCTTTCTGCATGGATTGAACGAGTGCTTGCGCTTTTTGTTCGATATTAAAAATACGTCCAAGGTTCAGGATATCTTCATAAACATCTTCCATTTTTGCGGCAGTCACGTAAGTTCCTTTTGCTACATATGCTTTTATCCCATACTTAGCGAGATCATCCACTGCGGCTAATGCTTCTTTACCAGAAAATGCACTTTCACGTCCGTAAACGAAATCTGGATTTATCCCTAGTAATACTTCAAGAGAAGGATACTTTTCAGCGAGAACAGGTATCTTAGAGAATTTTTCCTTTAGTTCGGGAAGATATTCACCGTCACTATTATATGCAGTTCCAACTATATAATTTTCCAATCCAAGAGCTAACATAATTTCCGTTGTATGTTGATTTAAACTTACAACTCGTTTTGGTACTTCTTCAAAAGTGATCTCTCGATGATAATTTTGAATAGTAACGGGTTGATAGGCTTTTGGTTTCTCTGGTTCCTTTTGTTTGTCTTCAGTTTTTACTGGTTGCACCGAAGTTTCTTTTTCGCCTTGACCTGAACTATTGCATGCAGACAGAATAGAAACCATAACCATCATCCATACCAACAATGAGACACGTAATTTACAAGCCAATTTCATTCTTATCCCCCCTGTGTTAAATACTATACCTCTCTTCGATTGTTGTAGTTTCTACAAAAATATGACCACAACAACAAACAACAAAAAAAGCATCCCCCTTATTGGAAAGATGCTTTTACGTGCAACAAACGAATAGCTGATTTGATAAAACTTGTTCAAACCATTTCAGCATGTCACGTAACACCACCCCTATCTCCCGTAGGTTTTTATAGTGTTCTTCTTTATGGCAGGTCTCCTGACTTAGCCTCGACCATTTGTTCCCCCTTCCCAGTCCTTAAACCAGTGGGATACGAAACAGATGTCAGCATTACAGTGGCGGGACCGTGTCGGATTTAAACCGACTTCCCTTTTAAGCTACGATATTTATCGGTAGCACCATAAAGCACAATATTTAGTTGTTCAAGTGGTATTGTACTTCAAAATACAGGAGAATACTATTAAAATATTACTCTGTAAAATGAAATGATTTAAGATAATATATTCTATCCTTTTATTTAATATACATAATTCTCTCGTTGTTTCGTTTATCGAACTAAGAGGAAACTTCAGATGGTTTACCATAGGTCAAAGATCTTGATCAACCTTCCTTTTATAGAGATTCAATATTGATATTTTTAGCAAAATAAAAACCGCTAGTTAGCGGTTAGTGTGTAAAGAATTATTTGTTTTCTTCATATGCAATTAGAACTATGTTTTCGTTCGTATCTCGACGTATTTCTTCTTCTAGAGATTGAATTTTGTTTAGTTGATCGGCTGGTAAGGTAGCCACTGGAAAACTATTATCCATTTTGATTCCTCCTATATAGTATTTTATTAAAAGTATGGGCAAGGAACAGTTTATCTAAACGCGAAATCGTGCTTTCATTAACTCTTTACATCAGTTGCTATTGTATTAAAGTGTCTAGTATTATTACAGGAATGCTGCCCGTTAGCTGAGTAACCACATCTCATAAACGACGGTTTTTAAGATGGGGCTACTTATGGTTAATCATGGATAACTAGCTTATTCAAAACCCATAACAAAATCAAAGTCTCAATCTCAACTAAGATCAAGACTTTTTAGATAACTATTTTCATTTAATCTATTAGCAGTTCATCGCTCTCTTGTGTACATTAAATAATCTAAAATCTAGGTAAAGATTCTACCGCATCCGCTAAATCCTGATAACTATCCTTCAAGTACCTAGAAGTCGTCGCAATATTGCTATGCCCAGCCAGCCTTCTTACCTTCTCGATATCATTCCCCGTAGCTTTCAGCATCCACTTGCAAAACGTATGCCGAAACATGTGAGGAGTCAGCTTCTTTTTCGGAGTACTATAGTTTTCAATCATGGTCTGTATCCCTCGGATCGAAAACTGAGGGGATCTCTGGCTATAGAAAACATAAAGAGAATCAGCTACATATTCTTTTTTATTGGCCATTTCCGTTCGGAACTTTAACCAATCTACTAGTTCTTGAAGTAAGGTATTGGAAATCGGAATGGTCCGTACCTTGTTCCCTTTCCCTAGTACACGAATACGCTTAATCTCTAAGTCAATGTCGGTCAACTTCAGGTTGGACAATTCCTCAACCCTAAGACCAGCATACGTTAGAAGATAGACGACGGCCCGATCTCGGCGATATTTCTCCTCCGGATCAACCCCACGGCTGTACACCGGTGTCTTTCGCATCCGATTCAGCAAGTCTTCAAATTCTTCTTCCGTTAACCATTGGATATTCTCATGATCTTCATCCGCCGTTTTCAGATCCTCAATCCCCTCCATCGGATTATGTTGAAATTTTTTATTTCGTCGGGCCCAAGTATAAAAGCTACGCAAAGCATTCAACCGACGGTTGATCGTGGAGACGGCCAGCGGCTTCCCTTCCGACGGTCTCATCATCTGAGCGACCCACTTCCGGATATCCGTTTCCGTGACATAATCCTCTCCCGGTAGCATCAAAAAATTGATGGAGGTCGTTTAGGTAGGAAACGACCGTATGTCGGGACATCCCTTTCTTATTAAGATAGGTTAAATAATCGATCAAGATCATGAAGTACACCCTTTCACTTATATGCTGAGTTTGATAAGCTAAAATCACCCTGAAAATCTATCCTTTTTCCATATTATATGACGAGTATAGCATGGTTTCATAGAGTTTGAACATGTATAATGTAAATTATACGTCTAGTTAAACTGTACGATTATCTTAATTGATTCTTTTTATTATCCTTTCCACCCCAATCTCCTCAATGTGACACTACATTTTTATCAGTTAGAGTTGAAATTAGATGAATCCTTGAATAAATCAATAGATATTTAATCCGATAAAATTTATTTTGTAAGATTCGCTTTAAAGCACTATCACTTACAATTTACAATATGATCCATTCTTCAGCTAATTTTTATAAAAAACGATGAGTAAAATATATCCTGAAAATGATATTAATAAAAAAGCTGCCTTGAAATCAAAACAGCTTTAATTTCCCGTCGTCGACTTTGTGTAATTTGACAATTTTCTTGCGACTACCTAAAAAACGGCATCACTCCATGAATTGATAATTCGATCCATGTTTCTCCAACAATTGTTGAAAGGCTCGTATTCTCCGAAGACTAGTCTAACAATACCATTTTCCGGATCGTGCTCTTTACGTGGAATCTTAATTATCTGATATTGGATAATTGTATGTGTAGGGAATCCCCTGGGATGATTATTTTGAGCAAACCAAACTCCTGCAGGTGGCTTTAAAGCTTCATTTATTAATGGAACAATATATCTTGCCAAATTATCGAGATCTATTTCTTGCCCACTGGGCGGTACATATAAAATAGTCAGGTTTAAATTTATATGAAGTGGAAACAGACTAGGATACCGTTCTCTGAATTCATTTAGCAGTGCTCGAATAGTAGCTTTGAATTTTTCAGTGTCCCCCATTCTTGTCGGTAAACCTGCCGTTCTTAATGGCCTGAAAGAATGGGAGATGATTAAATTTCTGTGTTGTTCAAGTATTGTGTCTAGGAATTCATTACTGGAGATTCTATCATTAGGGAACAAATGTATAAGATCGAATGTTTTTAGTTTCTCAAGATTAAACCAATTCGATTGATATTGAACTAAATACATTCGTTTGAGGTTTAAAAAAGTCTCAAGTCCTATGATATCTTTTAAGTCCTCAATTCCCTCTAAATTTTCACGGATTTGATCCAACTGCTCAAATGGATCCTTATCCTCTTCATCAAAAATTTCTTTGTAATCATAAGTAGAGTGATCATCATCTTCAGGAAACCCATCACCGGATCTTATAGCTTCTACTAATCTTAGATCTTCATAAAAATCATAAAGTGGTGCCATTTGCATTTCAATACGTGGTATTTCATTCTGTTTTTGAATATGGTAATTAACGATCAAAATGCTAATCTGCCGGTCATCTTTTAAGGGAAGAATTAGATTTTCTAACCCTGTTGCTGGTCTCCAGAGAAGATCTAAGTAGTTTTTAGCTAATTGATGTATGCTTGGTGGATTACCCCTACTAGGGTAAAAATCCATATGTAAAACAACAGGACCACGAAAAGCTCGTCTTTTATTTGCTCTCATATAGCCGGTGATTTCTTGTTGGAATAATAACTTTTCTCTGTCATGCATACTTTTTTTGCTATAAGTTTCTTGATTAATACTAAAGTTGAATCTTCGTCTATAACGCTCCATATAACGATCATGATTGCCACGACTCGTACGAAATAAATAATCCAGTTTATTCATGTGCCCCATCCCCCGGCAACAGAGTTGTTGGTTAATATACAAAAGCCCTTTGATTTTTCCATCAAAAGGGCCTCAAATAACCGATAAAACATTTTTACAAAAGTTTATATTCTTGGTGTTTCTGAATATAAGTCCGATACAAGGTCATCTACAATTAGCTTGTGTGTCTGAAGAAGTTCCTGTATTTTTTTTTCTGATAGACTCTTTAAATCAAGATGCTTAAATTCTAAGAAAAATTTTTTCACATTATCAGTAAGCTTTTTTAGATGTTTTTCTCGCATTATTTCCACAGGGTAATTGAAACCTGCTGCACTAGCAACTTTCCTTGTATTAATGATCATTATTCTCTTAATAGAAATCTCACCATAATTTTTTGAAAACCAAGCACAAGCGTTATTCATTTGACCTGTTTCATCTTTATTTATTTCTCCTCTTTCAAGATCCACATTATTTTTACATTCAATAAGCATATACTGATTGTCTGTTATTTTCCAGAGGTTATCCGGTCCCTCTTTCCATTCTTTGTCTGGCCGTTGGCTTGGGAACCCAAGTGATTTAGCAAGTTCATCTAAAGCTGATTCAAATCGATCAGCTTTAACACCGTATCTGAGTTTACTCAAGATGTCTTCAACAGCTATGAATAATTCTTCAAAAGTAGCATAATTTTGGATCCAATTTATTATATTTTCGACTCTTTTTAAACTAACTGGAGGAATTTTAGAAATCTGCATTCCTTCTTTTGGTTTAAGTAAAAATCGATTCTTCCGATGTGCTGAAATTTGATATGTGTTTGACCGATCTCTTGAGAGTGGGTATATTAAGCGAGCCATCTCTTGCAAATACCATCCTCTTTCTTCTTCGGTTTTTACATGTTTATCAATTATGTTCTGGATGGTATTTACCGCCTCTTCATAAAGGCCATTATTATAATAGTCTTCCGCCTTTTTTTCCAGTTCAAACACTTCCAAAATCTCATTCTGTGGATTTTCTAATTCCATTTCATCCATTTGTTGCTTATAGAACTCTTTCCATCCTTCATCACGAGTTAATGATTGGTTTATTAAATTGTTTAACGATTGAATGGGTTCCGTGCCATTATTAATCTCTTCTTTTGCATACTCTGCAATTTCCAGTCCAATTTCCACCTGTGTTCTTGTTTGAACCGAAAAATACTTCCTCTTTTCCTGAGACCTAATTGCTCTCACTAATTCGGCTCCAGTAATAATAATGACACAATAATCTTTTTCTCCTCTAATACCTCTACCAGTTCCTTGTTCTATGGTTTGAGCTAATCGAACTGAAAGTATATCACTGTTGCTCCGACATTCCTCAATGTACCGATCATAGAGCGATTCAAAAAATGGCTTTGAATCAATCACCAATATTCTGCATGCATTGTCTGGTAAATCAATCCCATCATACCGATTAGCTATAACCAATGTTTTTTCATAATCTTTACTTTTAAGCTTTTCAATCTCCAATACGATGGTGTCTTTATTTGCTACCATGGCCCCGTATTTTTGCCAATCTTTAGTACTATTAAAACTGGGGACTAAAGCTACTACCCCATAATTTTTCTTTTTGGGTTTTGCAAATAAATTTACAATCTCTGTTCGATCTAACATCGGATCGATTAACGTAGGGATAAGGATCATTTTTTCCCCTGACCATCCCTCATTCTCATATTGCAACGGAGCCTTTACTGACTTTGAATCTATACCAAGTCCTCTTATTAAAAATGAGTCATCCGTGAGGGTGGCAGACATAAAGATTCTATGACTTGCCTTAAAATAAGATCCAAATAAATGCAAAGGCAATGTATATGGAATTATTTCTAGACTAGTCCCTGATATAAGGCATTGGCAATTTCTAATATCATCCTTTATTAATGGCCAAGTGAATTTAATATCTTTACTCGTACTATATTTTGATAAGATTTCTGCAACTTCAGTATGTTTATCTTGCCAATCCCAATAGGGAACAGGAAGTAATGCGTCATATTCCTTACGCTTTATATCTGCAAATGTCCCTACACCTTGGTTTTGGAGTTCAGGTCCAAACAAAGTAAGAATCTCCTGATACGCATTAGTTGTGTTCAGAAGTGTTATTTTACATGCATTCTTAATGACCTCAATACAAGCATGAGCATCATCCATTAAAACTGTAGAAACATTTAAAGATCTGGCACCTAAACCAAATTTAGTTTCACCATTGAATAATTTCTGAACTGAAGTAATCAGTATACTCTTTCCATCTATAAATTCATCGGGGATCTCGTCGGTAATAACACAATAGTTGATTCCGAAACTTTCCGCCTGTAAGCATGTTTGTTCTAATAAGTGATTATTATGACATAAGTACAATGCGGGGCCTGTCTTGTCGTTAAGTCTAGACTGGAGGATTAACAACCCTGTAAGTGTTTTCCCTTGTCCAGTATGCATTTTTAGTATTACGTCTTTTTGGGTTTTAAAATGATCAAACCATTTTTCAAGGATTTTTTCTTGTATCAGCCTAAGAGGACCTTTATCACTCGCCCTGTCTAATGATTGGTAAATATCCTTTGGATGAATTTTTCTTTCTATCACTTTTTTACCAAGCTTTTTTTTAAAATCAACCAATTCTCCCCACTCCCAAAAGTGTGTCGTTTATATCTACAATATTATACAGTTATTAACAAAATAATCCAACTTGTGATTGATGTACAAGTTATTAGATTTTTTTCTTTTCTTGTAATTAGAGTTCTTGATGACAAGACATGTCCAATATCCGTTAGGAATTAAGAAAATGGTCACCAATTGGGCACAGAATTCTTTTCATTAGATGAAAATTACTTTGTTTTATCTAGAATTTATGTCATGAAAAACCTTGATTGTTATTTAAAGGCTCTACGTTATTTCACTAAGTTAGATGGTACCCAATAAAAAGTTACTATTATAACTTCAAAACAGAGTGTGTTTTTTGTGTATGCAATCCGTAGATGGAAATCTTTCTCAAACTAAAATACATGGAGTGAAATCTTTTTAGAATGATACAAAACGGCATTATGTATCATTCAATCCCCAAAACCACTTATGTGCGGTTAATCTTAAGGTCGAAGCCTTCCTGTTTTGGTGTATTAGGTAGTCCTAGCCTGATGGGCATACAGTATTACACCAAAATTTAAATAATGTAAAAAGCCGACCCCCATGGAGATCAGCTTTTTACATATATCTAACTATATCCTCATTGCTTTCGAAGTTGTTCGATTTCATCCAAAGTGAGACCAGTTGCCTTCACAATGGTTTCCATATCTACACCAAGTTTCAGCAAATTCAAAGCCACTTCTTCTTTTCCCTTTTTTTCGGCCCGTCGCAAAGCAGAAAGTTCGTCCAGTAACGCCTTTTGGCGGGCTTCATAGGCCAATAACATCTCCGGATCTTGACTCACGCGATCCCATTCATCGATGGCCTTTTTAAGAGTTTGATCTTCTTGCATTGCGATCTCCTCCAATATTTGCGTGATTTCCTCATTTTCAGAGGCTTCAAGTAATAATAACCAACGTACCAAACGATTTTCCCGTGGATTTACTTCCCCATTTCGCCATTTAATTAACAACTTAGGAAGCTCCATGAAATGAATCTCTAACGCATCTGTCAGCAAAAACTTTTCTTCTTGCTCATACAATTTGAAGACAGAATGGTAATTAGCTGTATGATAAAAATAACGAAAATTAACAATATTAATGGTAATGGCACGGCATAATTCCCCGTAATCCATTCCCTCTTTCAGTGGGCTGGTGTACATTTTGGACCAATAATATAGGGTGCGTTTTTCCATATTATGCTTGTTATTCAGTTGAATTTCTATATTGATCCTACTTCCATCTTCCAACCGTGCATGAACATCCAAAATTGACTTTTTATCCTCAACATTTTCTTTGTTAAACTGCGGATCAAGTAGCGTAACCGTGGAAATCTGCTTGTCATCGGGTAATCGGAGAGCTGCATTCAAAAATGCTGCCAAAATGGATTCATTTCCATGTGTACCGAATATCGCTTTAAACGCAAAATCAACGCGCAAGTCCAATCTTTTTTTCATTTTTCCCTCCGTACAAACCAAATGACCATTTTCTTTTATTTTAACAAATTAGCTTTGCCTTCACCATTTCAAAAAATTTAAGTCGGGTAGGGCGGGTGTGTTTCCACACCTTTAAACGGAGTAAAGTAAGCGGGCGTGTCCTCTCCTTTTTTAACGTCCAGTCAATGGACCGACAAATGCGATATCATCCACTTTCCAACCTTGATCTTTTACATAAACCAGATTGGTTTTCACCAGGACGGTTTCTGTGTTAGCCACATGATTAAATTCGGTCGTGAGCTTAAATTCATTGATAAACTCAGCTTCTGTTTTCGTTCCTTGATACGCAAAAGGCTTGAGACCTTTCATAGAAGACCGGACCGATGAATTCGATTTTGGCAATTCTTGACCGGAAGGATGAGTGGCTTGATACCCTCGATTGGTCATCATGGGTTTTATATGTTCATACCGTTGGGCCGTCGTTTCATAGGTGAAAAAGGTGTGAAGGAACGCCTGATTAACCTTTAATGCTTCGGTATGTTCCACACGAGATAACGATTCCATTTGCTCTTCATAATGTTTCTGATTCGCGAGTACCTCTTGTAGCTGGGAGCGCAAACTAAAGACATACAGAATAACAAGAACAGCCAAAACAAATCCACACATCAAAAGAAAAAAGTTTCGCTTTCGTTCTCCCTCCATTCTTTCATTCCTTTCTATTCAATTCTTCTAAATCCTAAATAGGGATACAGGTCTTTCCACTGCTGTACTGATGAATAACTCACCCCACCACTGCCATTGGCATTGATGAATGTCCCGTTTCCCACGTACATACCGACATGGGAAGGACCTGGCTTGTACGTCGAGAAGAAGACTAGATCTCCCGGCTTCGCTTCTTCATCCCGAATCGGTATCGTCTTGTCATATTGGGACTTCGCTGTACCATACAGATTCACTCCAATTTGGGCAAAGGCGTATTCCAGTAATCCCGAACAATCAAATCCACCGTCGCTTGGTGTTCTTCCTCCCCACACATAAGGGAGGCCGAGATACTTTTTCATAATGTCATGCACTTTTTCCACATCAAAGGATTGCGTACCATCCCCCACCACTTCGAGGCCTTTTTCTTGGCTATAATAACGAAGAACATGGTCAACATAGTTCACATCTCCATATCCATCCCACCCCATCTTGGTAGCCATCATCTCACTGAATTCCTTGGCTACTTGCTTGGAATATCCGCCTCGTGGCATCGCATAATCGATAAAGCCATTGCCAAAGTTATAGGCTTGAAGGGCCAAAGGAATATCCCCCTTCGCCTGTTTTAACACCTGGGCAAAATATTGGACACCAATGGAAATCGAGTATTCAGGGTCCATAATGGTTTGGGGTGGAAGCCCGATGGATTCGGATGCTTGCATGACATCTAAGCTCCTCCCCCCTGATTCTTGCTGAATTAAGGCTAGGATCAAACCGACATAGGGCTCTATATCGTTCTCTGCCGCATATTTCCGAATCAACGGTTCATATCGTAAAACCTCTTTGGAAACGTGTACCGTGCCTGCTGCTCCCTCTCTAGGGGAATCCCATGAATCATCTCCCCCGAGAGAGATCGCGATGAATAGAGTCATGCCAATCATGGAGGAGACAAACAGAGCCAGCATAAGGAGAATCCATGTAACCGGACTCTTGAGAATGGCAACCTTCGCCGTCGTATGGGCGTTTTTTTTAAAGACGTGTTCCATACCTTCTCCTTTCAAGAAGGCATTCAGACAAGAAAGGCATCTCCCTCGATGAAAGAGAGTCGTCTATAGTGTCCAAATGCCTCTTTCAGCCTCATTCCCCTTCCTTAGGATTCGATGAACGAAGCTGGGAAGACTTTTCATCCCGAGTAGAAGCGATCTCTGCTCGGCTAGCATCAATCTGCTTTTGGGCCTCATATCGGGTAATGGGTTTATTCGGATCGATCTTCAAGTGTGTACGTGGGGCGGTGGATGCTGGATCTCGATACTTGGATAATGGCCTTTGATCCGATGATGGCGTCACTTTGGGACCTTCACTCTTCATACTCGCTTTTCTCGATTCAGATGGAGGACGATGAGGATTATGCTTGCTGGGAACGGAAGTTCTGGAAGTCCCATGATCCATTACCCCTTCTCCTTTTCCTTTCTTATAAGCATCTAATTGAACCACACCTTCACCTGCCATCCGTGAAGCGGACTTTGGCGCTGTTCCTAGTCCACCAGCCAGCTGTTCTTGTCGGACCGCGGAACGGAGTGAAATTGAGGTTGGCGTTTCGAGCTTTCTTTGACTTCTCCATTTCTACTGGAGATTGCTTCCCTGCGTTTTTGAGATAGAAAGTTTGCTCCTTTTACCGCCATACGAGCCGGTACTTTCACCCCGGTAGCTCCCACTTCACCCAGTTTATCGGCTGTCGCAAAGGTCATACGCTCGGCCATTTGTTGACCTTGAATGACCCCAGCAGACGCCACTTCAAAGATTTCCGAACGATATTGCATCAATCCCCAAATGACCAGCACGATGAGGAACACAACAAATGCATACCCTTCAATCCCGTCGGTCATTTTCACAGATTCATACAGCAAGGTGACTAACCCGGTAATGACCGCAGTTAGAAGAACTAATCCCCCCTTCATCAAGAGAACCCCAATCACCTTTTTAAAATGATGGATAGCCGTTTCACTATAAGATGGGATCAGAGAGATCACCAACGGTATGGCCGTAAAGATGACCAGCGCTAAAAACCAAACTTGAAGCAGGAACTTAAACGAGGCTAATAAAAGAATCGGAATGGCTAAAGCAAAGGTAGAAAGTATCGTAATCAAGATGTTTCCAAACCGTTCACCGCTATAATCTGGCGACATTTGCTTGTTTTCATAATCGATAACCTCTTTACTTACTATTTCAGATCGTTGTTCTTTCCCTTCTTCGGTATATGGTTTAATGGTTAATAGACTGTCAACCCGATTCGGATTTTCATCATTTACTTCCGTTTCGTTTGTCGTACCGTAATTCAACAATAAATAAGGTCGTTTCACCATTAATTGAAACAACTGATTTTCAAGGACCGCCGTCCCTTCTTGCGCGTCATACGCTTCATTCGCGTTGAAGTTTTCAGAGGTCATAAGGACATTGGCCGAACTCGCCATCCCCTCAAGTTCCGCTCCCCATTCGTTCAACTTGACAATATTACCCGTGGCATCTTCATAAAACCAAAAGGTAAAAACCATAATGATGAGAGATCCTAAGATCGCTTTGATCGCATGACCAGCTTGCTGATTAACATAAAAACGATAGGCTGCCGTTCCTCCTACGATTACCACTAATAAAGAAAGGAAGGTTCCAACCATTAAGTCATAGATTCGTTCACTCATCACTCCCGCTTCTTGAGCAATCAAACCAATTAAATCAAAGGACATCAATTGATCGATCGCAAAGAGAGTAAACGAAGCAACCGTTTTGTTAAATCCCCACAAGGCATTATTCATAGAATGCAGCGCACGATCACCGGTCGCCTGAATGCCATCCTCGATATCCGCTTCGAGTTTATAATGATCGAGAGGATATTTTTTTTGCTCCAGGGTGACACGGCCGACCGTTTCCTCTTTCTTTTCTACGGTCGGTGAAACTTCTTCCGCGAAAGAAGAACCCGGTAGAAACACCACCACTAACAGAAGAAAGAATACCAACCCTCGCCGTTTAATGAATTTCATCAAACCCCTCCTTATTGATCGCAATGGATACAGGCTTGACGTTCAAAATTCTCTTCTATTTGATCACGATCTAGTTTCATACTTTTGTTTTGATCTATCTTCCATGTATCATCTTTTTTTCTTATCAGTAATTCATCTTTAACAGTGTTTTTACCATTTGGATTCTTAAAGTCTGCTAAGACATAATAGTTATCAAGCTCTTTATCATGGTAAACTTCAAAACGAATATCTTCGTATTTCAATCCTGAATCAATCCTTTTGTCACCCTTGTACGCTTCATAAGAACCTTCTTCGTAAAGAAACACTTGTTGACGGTCATAATCTCTATCAAACACTGCTTTCTCCCACTCATACGCCACTTTCGAAATCTCTTCCGGAGATGGACCTTGACTGCAACCCGGAAGGAGTGCAGTCAAAATCATTAAAGGTATGAATAACTTTTTCACTAAATAAACGCCTCCTCGGTCTCCGCTCTTCCTTTGTCATCCTCTTTGGTGTTGAACGCATGGACCCATTCGTGGAAGAGGACGTCCGTCTGAATCTTCGCTGTCCGTCCATACATGTCTTCGATGATGCACTGACCTTCTGTGAGATTCTTGAGCATGTCACGGTTGGCTTTGTTATCTTCCAATCCGAGAAATTCAATGATATTTTCAGCTTCCTCTGCGGTTTTGGCCTTAAAGGTAAATTTCGTACCGATATTTTCTTTGATATCCGGCCGGTTATAGTCCTCGGTGGACTGCGTAATGATGTACACAGCAGATCGTAACGATCGGCCTGTGCGCAGCATTTCTTTGATGAGCTTATCTCCTTGCCCCGTGTTCGTGAGCATCCATGCCTCTTCAAAGATCGTGATTTTGGTTTGAGAATCATCTCGAGCGAATTTCGTTGCGAATTTCGCCAACGGAATCATGAGTGCAACGGCAATGTGCTCATCTCGTGTGGCCGGCTTCTCCCCGTCTTCTGGAAGGGTCAAATTTTGAATTTGCAAGATGTTGACTTGCTCGGAAAGGCTGATCCCTGCTACGTTTCCATCGGAAAACATCAGCTTGGCAATGCCGTTTGTCCCCATTTCATAAAGCAGGTCTCCTACGTTTCTCACGCTCGGATCCTCTGATGATTGCAGATACTGAACAACTTTTAACAGCCCAGGCTTTCTCTCATGAGTTATCACGTGACGAACGCCTTTATAAATAGCCGTTTTGATATTTCGTTCCGTGGACTGAAGTTCAGACAAGTATTCCAAAATAGCCACGGCGGTATCATGTGCTTCTTCCCCTTCTAGGAAGGTGAGGGGGTCCAGCTTCCCCGCATCTTTTTTATCCGATGAGAACGTAATATAGTGGAAACTGTCAATCAACTCTTGAAAGAAGGGGACCGTTTTCTCCATATCAGGAGAAATAGCCTGTTTGAACTTTTTCTCCACTTATAGTGATAGGTAAGGCTTTGATATTATCTCTACCCTTTCCCCCACTTCACACTGAGCATGCCCCTTTCGAGGCACTCAGCGTTCCATCGTTTCCAACTGACATGATAAGTTAATTGGCTAATACTATCGGTTTATTTCCAGACTCTAGTCTGAGGCCGTTTAGTTTCTTCAGTTGTTTAGCTGTGAGGCGGAGAGCTTTGATCATGGCGATAATTTTCTTCTTATCTACCAAGTGTATCAACTTATGTACAAGGGAATCGATGATGACAAGATTGCTATATTTATCCGTACCACCATTTTTCAAGGGTTTGATGTGGTGACAGTGTACCCTATCTACTCCGACCCATTCACCCGTGACATAGCATTTACCATACTGTGCGATGTATTTTGATATCCTGTTGTCGTTGTATTCTATACTCCTCGTTTTAGAATAGGTTGACATCACTTGTCCTAATACATCTTTTGGTATTGCTCTTAAGTTACTGTGAATGTTCTCTCGTCCCTCAGCTGTGTAACTGCAAATGTCTGGCGAGAAATTCATAGGGCTTTTATGATGAACACCGGTAATAGGGAGTAGAGGTGTATTTTGCACTGCGTACACTTTCGTGTAACCCTTGATACCATTCGCTCTCTTCTGGAATTCCTCAGGTGTTTCACTAAACTTCATGACCTTAAAATGATTTTTGAGTCTAGATTTAATGGTTTTCAGTAAGATGTAGTTAATTTCCGTTAGATCAAGATAAATTTTAGTGGCATACTTGTAATAGTTTTGTATTCCAATTAAGGTAATATTAAATTTTAGTACATGTTCAGACGTCGGAGATTTTTGAATTTCTATAATTCTTTTCTTTAGGATTCTTTTCGTTTTATTTATGGCTTTATCCGTCATACTGGATTTAGCTACATATCCGTATCTGGACTTACCTTGTTGAACGGATTTGATTTTGAATCCTAAGAAAGTGGATGCATTCTTTTTCAGATTAACTACATTGGATTTTTCCTCATTGACTTCGAGTCCAAGTCTTTTATATAAGAAGTCAATGGTTGCATGATAGTATCTCTTGGCATCTTTATAAGTTCTACACATGATTTTGAAGTCATCCGCGTACCGAATGATATACCCATCTTTCAGGTTTGTGTATTTTCTCGCATACTGTAGAAATCCTTTGGTTTTTGCATTCTTTCGCTTGAAAGTTTCCCATTGATTACTTATCCACCAATCAAGCTCATTAAGAACGATATTGGATAAAAGAGGAGATATAATACCACCTTGCGGCGTCCCTTTTTTGGGTATTCCCTCTCCCTCAATTTCGGATTTCAGTATTTTGGAGATCACGCACAGTAGTGATTTATCTCTTATTCCTAAAGTCCACATCTGCTTAAGTAATTTTCCATGGTTCACATTGTCAAAGAATCCCTTGATATCAATGTCAACGCAGTAATGGTGATTTCCTACATTTATGAGGCTAATCATTCGACTTAAAGCATGATGGGTGCTTCTATTGGGTCTGAATCCATAGCTATGCTTGTGAAACTTCGCTTCGCATATGGGTTCTAAGACTTGTAATATGCTTTGCTGTACTAATCGATCCCAAATAGTAGGTATCCCTAGTGGACGCATTTTATGGCTTCCTTCTTTAGGAATAAGAACCCTTCTGACAGATTCTGGTTTATACTGTCCTAATCGCTTCCTGACTTCATGGACAATCTGTGTATCATTTAAGTGCCAGATGTCTTTAATGGTTAATCCATCTACTCCAGCGGTCTTACTACCTTTATTGGTTTTAATATTTCTGTATGCCAGTCTAATGTTTTGTTCTGAACCGATAATATCCATTAACTTATAGAAGTTGTTACCATTAAGACTACTGGAATATAACTCATCATACATCGTTTGCATGTCGTAATATTCGCTATGTCTTAACTTGGCTTTCTTCAACATGGGCTGTAGTCTCCTTTCTGGAGAAACTACATCTCTTAGTCTTACTCGAAACCATGTTAACCGTTAGTAACTGTCAGTCTTCAATCGACTAGTGGCTATCCCTCAGCGTTCATTACACGCTTCATCAGTACTGTGCCACCACTTTCACTACCATAAATCTAGGTTATACATCTAACTAATCTCATTAGTGCTTTCCCTAGAACCGTTTCACAGGAAGCAAGCCCTCCACGTTGGTAGCTTACCACGTTCCGTCATTCCTATCTGTTGCATCTACACTTTTAGGTTTCTCCTATGAGCCTGCTACCTGGATATCGCCTGTAACGATATATGGATTTTCATAAAAACGAGTTTTACTCACCCACAGTAGCGACACTAATTGTGCCAGCAAGCCTTTCGACTTGCTCCCGATATAGACCCGTACCATCAGAGATTCGTCTGCACGACCATACCTCGCTTTGGTTCTATGTGCATTCTAACCATGAGTGTTTTGTAGACTCCCGGCCTATAGGCTACACCATCCACCTCTGGACAGCTTTCGTGCCATATGACTTACGGTAGCTCTCAGCCGACTTCACCGAGCTTCATACAGTTTGATTCTTGCTCATCTCCCTGCATGTCGGAGGATTAGAGGAAGCCCTTCAAGGCGTTACCCTATCATTTGACTTCTCGGGATGACAGTTCACTACGAACTTTCATAAGTTCAACAGTGCCTAACCTTTTCAGTTAGGAACGTGTCGCACCATTTTTCGGATCCGTCATTAAGATTTTGGCTCCAAAGAAAATCGCGTGGAGCAAAATATCTTTGAGCAAATAGGATTTCCCCATCCCTGTCGGTCCCGAGATGGTAACGTGAGGGGAGGAATACTTCGATCCCTTCAAGCCGAGATGAGCCAAAAAGGGATGATAGAACACAAGAAAGGGCGAGTTCTCCAGGCTTTCGCCGTGGTGTGAAATATTCTTTCCCAGATAGAATCCTACGGTGTTCCCCACTTTTCGGGTAAGCGAAAAGAGAGATTCCGAAAAAGATTCTGGGGTTAAGATTTGTTCCCAGTCATGAGCTTTAATCGGTGCAGAGGGAATCGATTGATGAAATAAGAGAAGTTGGTCGGCTAATGGCTGCACCATTTCCATCGATTGATCTCTAAAATCGATTTTCAGTCGATTGGCTCGTCTTCGGCATTCTTCTTTCGTCTTGCCATATACTACAAAATGGATGTGTGTTCTAAGGAGAGGTTTATTCTGATTTTTAATGTCGTTTTCCAATTCATGGAGTAGGCTTCGTCCGCTATTGATGAGGCTGTCCTCATCTTCATTCGCTTCGATGAGCTGGGCGTCTTGGTCACGAAAACGCTTCTTGATTTTATTCGTCTCGTTATAGTCTTCCTTTTTCCCTTTGTAGACGGTCCGCATATGAAATTCAATGGGGAAGTGGTAAGACTGGAAAAAATAGGCCCACTCTTTATGCGATAGATCCAGAGGGAACTCTGAAATGGGAAGAAATGCGCACCAGGATTCTTCCTGTAATTGCTGAATGCGAAGATATTCTGCTGTCGATGGGTCCAAAATGCCCTCGGTAAGGCTGTATAGGCTCGTTTCATCCTTCGGTTGTCCTTGTCCTCGAATGAATTGAGACCGGATAATATAGCGCAATTCTTGTTCTTTTACTCGCTGGGCGGATAGATAAGAGGTCAATATGGAAAACGCCTGTTCTTCGGACTCTTTAAACATTCGCTCCGTTAATTCATCCACCTCGTGACCGCCAAATCCGGCTACACGTTGCACGTAACGGTTCATGCTCTTAAAAGAGGTCACCAAGCTGCTAAGAATCGGTTCATCATTCATCTCCCGACGCTTCAATTTAATCCCCACAAAAAACTTATACTCCACCACATCTTTTGCTTCTTCTGCTAGAATTTCTTTGGCTCGATCGGCATAATAGCGTCCGATGTCGGCATAGTTACCTTCATACTGGGCTTTCAGCTTCTCCATTCGTTTATCAATGTCGAGAGGAACGGGAATGATTTTATAATCAATTTCCTCAAACGAGGATAACTGCCACGCCAGCTTTTCCAATCGATAGACATGGGTGTTTTCCGCCTCCCGCTCATTGACACCCACCGTATTTTCGAAGACTCGATAAACTCCCCACGCTTCATCCTCAGGCGTATAGATGACGTTTCCCTTATAGGATTGAATCGGAAACTGTAGCATTCAATCACCTCCCTTATCGGAATCTCTCATACGACTGCCCTTTTTTCATCTGTGGCTGGTAAACCGGCTTGTGACTGCTGTATTGGAAACGCCGATGGAACAAATATCGTAAATAACCGAGAAAAAATCGGTCCAGTCTCTTTCCGTCCAGTTTGCTTTTGCATAGGGCTCCTGCAATCATCCAAGGCAATACCGCATAAAAAGCGAATTCTAACGTGGTCGGCAGGAAGGATCCGATGGTTCCCCGAAAAAGAAAGAGGATGCCAAAGATCAAAAGAGCCACAAGAATTTGACGAATTTCAACTCCTTTCGAAATGATAAGGCCCTTCTCTCCTTTTCCCAGGTTGTACAGCTTTAAAGGATTCTTCCAAAATTTACGGTAGGTATAGGCTCTAGACCTCAATTTAACCCACCACTCTTTACACCGTTCCAAATGGCTTTCGCGAGACCTTCAAATTCACCGGGATTGGAAACAATCACGTAGCATACGACGGCAAAGATGAAGTTCGAGAAAAAAGCCCCCCATTGTTGCGACAGGAACGCTCTCACCAGCATCACGATCATAATAATGAACAGGACGGCAGCGACTTGGGATGAAACATAACTGGTCAAACCCGTGATATCAGGTAACATAGGGATCATCCTCCTAAAGTGTGTTTGAGTTGTTTCACATAGAATTTATTTTTTTCCTTTTGGACAACCAGCGTGAAAGGATGCTTACTGGAAAGTCCGGTGTCGGCTTGTTGCAAAGTGACCAGCGTTTTCACGATGTATTGTCCTTCCTGATCGCCGTTGTACACGATAAAGTCTTCCAAGCCTTTATACTGGTAAAGGTCCTTTAAGGCTTCCGGTTGTTCCATCAAATAGGACATTTCTTCGATCGAATTGGTCGTATACGACGTGAAGAACTGGGTAGCAAATTGCTTCAGCTCATTCTCCACTTGAACGTTCTTTTTGGACTTGTCTGTTTGATCTTGAACAGCTGTTAAGCGTGTGTCACTCGGAACGGCTTGGAAATACGGGTGATCAATCACGTTGAAGGATTGGCCATCGGTTCCCAGCGGAACCACCATCATCACGTTTTGGGTACCCAGCGACTGCTCTTTCAAAACCACCTCTTTTTCTTTCCCTTGCTGATCTTGGTTTGCATTTTCTTTTGGGGTGACTTCCGTTGTCGGTTTCACTTCCTCCAGTTTGATGAGCTCATACTGAATTTGATACACGTATTGAGCGGAATGGTCCTGAATATCCTTCACATCATATAATTGAGCACTCTTCAACACTCGTTTCCCTTTAAATTCGGAGAGGTTTTCTAATTTTTCAAGCTTCATTCCTTCCGCTAAAAAGCCTTGCAAAACATTGGCTCGTTGCTCTCGCCCTTTGGAGTCAGCTGGAATCGTAATATAGGTCTCGATGAATCTCTTCGAATACGATTCACCCGCAGGTGAATGGGCAAATCCCATGGCGTGCAAGCTTTCTATTTTCTTCATCGCTTCACCTTGAAAGCCATTGACCTTTTCATTGAGATATCCGGTTCGGATGGTTGCTTGGATGGACAAGAAGATGACACCGCCGACCACGAGCCAAAATCCCAAAGTGAAAAGAGTCCGGCTGTTCCAACGTGACGACTTCAGTCGTCGATCGTCTTTCAAGATTTTCTCCCGTCCTCGATCCGTGTTTCGTTTAAAACCGTTGATGAGCTTACTGAGAAACGTCATTGAATCCCTCCTAAGTCCAGCGCATTTCGAACATACACTCGACGGAAATAGGTATCACCGGTCTCTTCTTCTACCATTTTTCGATTGATAAAAATTTCCCCGATTTGCAAGTTTTTGATCTCATCCGGATGCGCTCTAAAATTCCGTACATCTCGAACCGTTCCCATCTCCGATTCAAAACGCAGGTGATTATATCGATTTTCTACTTGTTGTGTGATTTCTTTATCGTTGTAGGTTCCAAAAACACCTGCCATGCGTTCCGCATCTTTGGATGAGTTGACACGACCCGTTGCGATTACATTACAATTGGAGATAATTTGCTCCGTCATCACCGGATCCACCGCATCGATATCCGATAGGGTTTGGGTGGAGATGATACACTCAAAACCTGCCGAACGTGCCTTATTGACGATATCCACGATTCGGCGATCTCCATAAGCAGAAAACTCATCGTACACCGCAAAAATCGATTTACGCCCTTCTGCTTGGCGATAAGCCACTAAGCTATTGACATCGAGAATAACCATCTTCCCGATTTTCTTGATGTAGTCCGCATAGCGACTTCCTGAAATGCTGAAAATGACCACATCATTGTCGTTCGTAATTTTACGAAGATCAATGCCGTTTTCATCCTCCACAAATAGATGACCGAGGTCGGATTCGAGCAGTTCCCCGAGTTGCATTTTTAATCGAGTAAGGCATCCCTCCACCATCTCTTCAGGAAACTCATCATCCAAAATAGCTTTAATTTGCTTCATCCCTTCCTCTAGGAACGTCACTTTTCGTTTTTTCTTCTGCACCACGGTTTTCTTGACTATTTTTGTTTTCGGTTTTTCCTCTTCTATAAAAAAATCACTCAGTTCATGATGGTCCTGTCCTGACACATCATCGTGAATCGAAACTTCCTCCTCTACTTCCACTTCTACTTCTTCTTCGATCTCACGCTCAGAGCTATACGCCTTGAAAAAAGCATGCATCGACTTGAGATTCGTTAGCTTGGCAATGGTTTGAATATCTCGCGGTGCTCCCGCTTCATCGATGAGTTTGACGATCAGCTGTAAAAATCGGGAAGCAATATCGGTGTAGTACGCGCCATCGCCTTCGGAGGAGAAGGAAAAGAGCGACATCAGCTTATCTCGTGTTTCCGTTGGTGTTCCGTTTTTGATCGGGTTATACGTGAGAGGATCCATTTCAGAAAACAGATACACCTTTTTTCCGTAGGCTTCACATAAGTCTTTAAACTCCAACATCGACTTACGCTCCCCTTTTCCATCTACAAAAATAATGGGCTTATCCTGTTGTAAGGCTGATTCCATTAAAGAAGCAATCAATGTGGTTTTTCCTGTACCGGTACCGCCTGTAGCCAGCATGTGATAATTCAATTCTTTGGCGTTTAAAGAAACACGCTCCTTAAACTCCGAATAGCCAATAAACACTTCTTGGGAAGGTTGATTTCGGTATTGCAATTGCTTTCTATTAAGAAATTTCAAACGATTTTTGCGAAACTGTTGATACTGGCGACCCGCCTTGCGCATCCGGATTTCACCTGATTTCGTGCTAACTCGTTTTTTCCAAAAGTACTTGGCGTATACGTGGTATCCGAAAGAGAAAACCAAGGCTAGTCCTGTCGTATTGATGTAGGAAGCACCGGTCAAGGGAATCAAACGTCCTTCATTCAAAATCCTTTCGATGATGGTCGATAAATAAGGGACATTCATCTCGGATACGATGCCAAAATAAGCAAGCCCATTCCCTGTCTGATACTGGATAAAGAGGACGGTTAAACCGACAACAAGAGCAAGATAGACGACCCAATCACGTTTGAGAACATGCCAAAGCGCAAAGAACAACATGCCAAGTATGGCAGGAATCATAAGCATGATGGCCACGGCACCGACTAGCACATAGACGACCACTTCACCGATGATCTTATCCGTTTCCGTCTGTTTAGGTTCCCTCTGTCTTTCATGGAGTAGAGGTTCCATTCGGCATCACCTCTTCCCATTTTTCTTCTAAAATGACAGAAGGAATCTTTTTTAATACAATCTTGTTACCGTTAATGAGCTTTTTCTTCACTTCGTGGATGACATTCTGGACTTTCGTATCGTTTGTAAAATACATAACCTGATGAAAGGAATGAATCAACCCTTCCATACGATCCCCCGACAACAATTTCTCAAAAAGCTGGAACTTTTCCTCATATCGCTTTCGGTCTTTTTTATTGAGTTCTAATTCAATCCAAGTCGTACTTTCTCGTCCATCCGGTGATCGAAAATGAAAGATCGCATCGGGGATTCGATCCCGGTTTTCGTTGAAAGCCTTCAGCTTACTTTGATGATCTCCGTCCCCCATCACCCCATGCCGAATTTCACGTTCGGTCTGGTAATCAAAGCCAATCCCCTGTTTCTCAGATTGAAACTCATAATAAAGAATCAAGTCCGTCATCAATAAATTATGCTGCATCGTATAGATCGTAGCTTTTGTTGGAACCGTTACAAGTGTATGGGTAAGGTCCCTCGCCTCAATCGTGCCGTAATAGACCCCTACCTTATGAGCGATGCGCTGATGCTTTACATACCCTCTGTCTTCCAATTTCCGCAAGCGACGATACACACGGTACACATTGGGTTCTCGAAACTTTAACATCATCTGATTGGCTGTAACGACTCCATGTCGCAATATAAACGACAGGTAATCTAAATCTTTCTCTTTTAATGAACTGTATTTCAATACCATTTCCATCATCCTTTTCGTTGTAAATATCCAATCACACTCCATCTGAGAAAATTACGGAAACAAAATGAATGATAAAAATTAGAACCTAATCAGAACGGCCAAAAAAGGTAGCTCGTTTAGTGGGTATACATGCAATCAAAATGGACTACCCTTATAAATATCAGCCATCCCAAATGCATTTTTGTCTTCGAAGCATGATCACCTTGGAGTTAAACCTCTTGAATAATCATACATATGTCTTTATGAATATTTACTCTTGAATCACGTCATCGAACGAGCTTCTATCCCATCACTTCCTCGAATTCACCTCTCTGTTTTCCTCCTTGATTGACTTCCGTTCACTTGAACTACCTTCTTTGAATGACCTCTTGTGACCTTGAACTTTTCTCTTGAACTTGAACTTTTTGAACTTAGCTATCCCCTTTTTCTTTGGTTGGCTCCGCCTTTTTGAGTAGCAGAAGACCTCGATACATCATAAGGTACGTTGATGGGGCGAGGTCTTCTGCGTAAAACGAAGGAAAGGCGGAGCCAACCAGCCCTTATACCATGTGGGATAGCGATCGAAATCAGACCGCAAAATAAAAGAAATTGATTGATTTTAAATTAACAGTATTTTTACAATTCTTTTTTACGGTTTTTGTTCGTCTTTAATTTTACAATAAGAACAGCTGTTTGGAAATGTTTTACAAGGAAAATCATACCAACAACCTAACTAGATGGTTCTCTCGGACCAAAAAAGTTTTTTCTTATCTTAGGAATATAATCACTGAACATTCCTAAATCAGGTTCATTCTACTGTAAGTTAAGAAGAAAAAATGAACCTTACTCGATCGTTTCATAGGTTAAGAAAACGCATAAAATAGTGTATAAAAGGACTTGGGAAAATGGACTTAACTTACCTATTGAATAAAATAGGATTTTGAATGAATGGATCTTGTTATGTATTTAAAGATTGAAACGTAGTCTTTTTTTTTTTGTAAAAAGAAGTAAAAGTTAAAAATAGTAAAATAGCTTGTTTTATATAAAACTTTAATTATTAATTTCCATTATTAAAAACCATTAGGATGATGATCTAGTCAGTTGGAACCCAAGTGTGGCAAGAGTTTGTGAATTTGTCCTGAAAGAATCCATAGTTCCCAAAATAGAATGCACAAGCATAATACTGATAATCACATTTATATTTCTATAATCCACAGTTTAAAATTCTAATTTCCACAGAATTCATGGTGAAAATGGCAATAAAAAAGTGAAGAGAACATGATTTCAAGTCCTCTCCACATTTAATTTCAATAGATAGTTATTTAAAATGGGATAAATGATTGACGGTTACTTTTATTTATGCAATACAAATAGACCGCTCACCTTGATATTTTAAAAAAGTGCGGTCTTACACGTTTTCCAACCAATTATAAAAGACAAAGGGGATTTTCTCCTCGTGAGGTGGATCCATCTTCGATTTGATCTTCTGGATCGCCTGGGTTATGGTCTGCTTTTGTTTTTCAAAACGTTTGATCCATAAGGATGCGCCAGAAACAAGCGTATCTTCCATGGTTTGAATGGCTTGAGTAACATAGTAAACCTGTCTTTGTAAGGTGGGTAAAATCTTTTGCTCCAAGTCAACAAGGATAGATCGAAGGTACTTACCCACTTCTCCTTGCTGATTGAGTTCATAGAGCTTGTGCACAGAAAGGAGCTTTTTCAGAGCATGGGCAAACAACTCCATACCAACAGATTGGAAAGAAGAAACATAATGCTTCTTTAATTTTAAGATGTCTTCTCGAGATGCTGCAGAAATCAGCTCGTCCATGCCATGATCCCATAGGATATCCTGAAGAAGCTTTTGCTCTCCTTCATTGGCCAAAGCTTCTTGAAAGGCATACGGATCCTGTAGGCCAGTAACACGAACCATTTCTCTATTTCTTTCCTTAACGACCTCTAATTTGAGAAAAGATTTCACTTCATCAAGGACTAAGTAAACCGGTTCCCGATAATAAAGGTTGAGTACTCCGTTTCTTTCTTCTTTAGAATGGTACAACGTAGACAAATCGCGCTTTAACGGTCTGCCGGTGTGAACTCCGGACCAAAGCGTGTAAAGAACAAAGCGCTGGGCATGTACACTCATGGAACGGAATTCAGTAGATTCTAGGAATGGAAAGTGTTTGATATACCCTTGAGAGTACTCCTCTACCTTTTTAATAAGATAGAGACGATCCCCTTCTAAACGAAGCATTCCTTCTTGGATCCCCTTTTTGATAAATTTACGGATCGATTGGATATCACAAGTAAGCTTCTCAGCCATTTCAGAAAGGGTGAGCGGAATGAATCCATCCCAACAAACATAGCGAGATAGCAAGAAATTAAATTGAATTCTTAATGCACTGAAATACTTAGTCGTAGATGGATTGCATAAGTCACGATGGATCATTCCGTTTCACCTCCTGTTTATTTATAGTAAGAAATAAGTGTATATTGATTGATCGTATTCGAGATAAAAAGTATAATTATACTAAAGAAGGCAATATTGAATTAAGCCCAGGATTTTTATTTTTTAAAAATCGGGTTTCAAATGGTTTATTTAGTTTTTTAGTTTTTAAGTTTTTAGTTTTTTTAGTTGGGTTTCTAGCCCGAAAGGAACCAATGAATCTTATCAAAGTGTTGCTAGCACTTTGATAACCGGCTCTCACGTTACCGCGTGGGAGTTCTTTTTTTGTAAAATGATAATTCAATTGTCTGAATATTGTCGTTTTTATTTCTTTATTGTCTATGAGTCTACTATATAAGAAAAATAACATTTTGGGAAATCGTGCTAAAAACCCCATTTCCGTACTCAAACGGATGTTTTATCTCGGTTTTATTGGTAATTTATAGTAGATTCGAACTAAACTACTCACTTTTTCCGTACTCAAACGGATGATAAGACCTACGATTCCGTACTCAAACGGATGATTTCAAGTTTTTTTCGACATTCTTTGTAAATTTCCGTACTCAAACGGATGATTTTATTAGGATTTTCCGTATTCAAACGGATGATCGAATCTTTTTCCGTACTCAAACGGATGAAATGATTGTTTTTCCGTACTCAAACGGATGAATTAGACTATTTTACCGTACTCAAACGGATGATTTTTTTTGCAAAAAAAATAAAAATGAGAGCAATTCCTCGCTCTCTTTGGTAAATAAGTTTCTGCTCTAATCATTCCTCAGGTTTTGAGTCTAATCTAAGTTGATTTCTAATTGTTTATTTTCTTTGGGATTAACAAAGAACGTATTTTTTACAACTAGAAGATTTCTCTCTTTCAATCCTCTTTTCTTACCTGTAAATTGATAATTACGGATAATTCCCATTTGCTTGAGCTCTTCACAGGCTTGAGAGATTCGCTCCACAATTTTAAAAGGTGGAAGAGACAAGCTCTGATCATCTTCAAGAAAATGAAAATGAGCCGCCAGAGTTTCGAGTTCAATGATAAATTCGGGCTCTGTGTAAGAAGCCATTAACCAGTAGAGTCCTTGAGCCAAGTAACTTCGAAGATCATTCATGAGAACAAGGGAAATGTCAAAAAAGTGTCCGTTTTCGTTCGCTGCCACTAACCAATCCGGCAATTTTATTTCAAATTCCCGATCAAAGTGAACTATCGAATCTACCTTACGACGAAAAACGATTTGATCAATAAGTCGGGTTAATGCGATTTCTTCATATTGTGCACCCTTGTGACTTTGATATTGTGTCAATGTCACCTCAATATCCTTTAGGCGAATTAATGAATTTTGAATCCGTTGATAATTTTTTGCACCATCGGTAAGACTGAGTTCATTGAGAATATCGATATATTTTAATTTTAATGTATTGGAGATCTTGCCACGATTCTTCTTAAACCATAGGCTTTGAATGGCCGCCATGACTTGAGCATCATACGTATTTAAGATCTCACCCGTTTTACTTTTAATATGAACGGCCTTAACACCATTGGCTGTAATCGAGAGTTCTCCTTCCTTAACCTTATTCGAAGAACGGGCAGAAAAAATGGCATGCTGGGCGATATTCGTATTAAAGGGAACCAGTTCCTTTACATAATCAAATGCCTTCTGGTTATACGCTCGCTCCAGAATATCTATCTCCACTTTTAATAATTCCTCGTCCCTCGAGGAGAGTTCCTGACTTTTCAGCTTGCCTTTTAACTCCTCAATAGAGGTTTCTACATAGGTAAACAAAGCCTTTGCTTGTACCGTTCTGCTTAATCTTAAACTTAACTGTTCAATCTTTTCTTGATAAATGACTTGAAATTTAAGAGGATCAACCCTTTTATCATAGTAAGTCTGAACAAATTCTTCCGCCAATAAGTGAACATGCTCGTAAACATTCGATGATTTAGACAACTGTCTCACCACCTTTCGATGAATCCCATTTTTAACCATGTTAGAAAAAGGAACTAGATCGACTAGTTCCTTTTCATTTTGAAAGGGTTTTTGACTTCAGTAGATGATGCAGAAGCAATTTCCTTTTTTGCTGCAAACGGATTTACCGGTGCATCAGTGTTAGCTACCGTTCTGGATCTCGCTCCTGTTTTCTTAAACGGATTGACATCTAAATCCCCGTCAATATTAAACCCAGAGGATTTTTCCTCTCTTTCCCGTTGCTTTCGAATTAATTCTTCAGATTCTTCTCTTAGATGCTTCGCACGCTCGGGTAAGCCACGTAAGCTAACAATCGTATAAACCAAAGCATGTTTCGAATCCCAGGTAGAACGTCCATAATAGATGGGAACCTCTAATTCGTCTTGTAAACGTCGATTGATCTTTTCAAGAGTATTAGCATTCAGAATGTCCTCTTTGCTTTTAGGCATAACAACATGAAGCCCAAAAGCAATGGCATCCTGCTGATAGTTAAAACCATTTGCTAAGACGTTTTTCCCCCGATACGTCGAGACAATTTCATGAATTAAGTCCGCTTCACTTTTCAAATTGGTTTCTTGAAGATTAATTTTCTTCTTTGCAAAGGTCAGAAGACCGCCGGTTAAAAGTAACTTGTTTTTAAAGTCCTCTGCATCCAATGTCTTATCTGATTCTAGTGTCGTAACTACGTTCCACTCGTGAAGAATCGATGCTACCTTATAGTTAGAATATCGATCCCAGGCAAGATGAGTCGCTTCCTCCTCGCCTTGATCCTTGGCTTCGATATGATCTTCAATAATTTTCTTGTTGTCCAGTATGATGAGATTTTCAAGAACACGATATTGATTTCCTTGATCGTCTTCACGAATCTCTTCCAATTTAGCAGTTAATTCTTTTAGTGCATTGAAAGCATTGATGTTTTCATCGATATGTGGATTTGGAAGACTCACGATCGCCATCACGGGTTTGCCTATGTAATCTGCACACACATCAATGATCATATTGATGGATCCGGTCCCTGTTCCTCCACCCAAAGAAGCGACGATGACGATCACTTCCGCACCTTTCATTACTCGTTGAACAGCTCCAAACACCGCCTCGCCATTGGTTTCTATGGCCGCACGACCTTTTTCTGGATCCATTCCGGCCCCTTTTTCAAATTCTTTCCCCTTCAAGGCTAACCGATTATTTTTATCAACATTTTTTAAACTTTCAATATCTCCCTGGTTCGTATTAATACAAAGAACAGGGTAACAAGGTTCTTGATTCACCGGGTTTCGAATTCCAGCAAATGCATCTACGATCTTACCTCCGCCTTGTCCTAAGCCGATAAAACCAAACTGAGTCCCTAAAGAAGCTCCACGCTGCTTAACAAAACTTTCTAACTCCCAAACATTATCAATCGTAACTTTGCTCACCGGCATTCCCTCCCACTTTATATGAATATCAAATGGCTTCAGTCTTCATTACAGCAGAAACAATCTTGCTAGTTTTTAAAAGATCCGGCTTTTCTTGAATAAGCCTCCCCATGAGTTCTGCAGCAACTTCTCCATTTTTCGTTAAAAAGTATTTGTCTGCTGTTCCATCTTTAAAGAAATCGATAAACGTTGTACCAAGAAGTGTTGCCACAGCTTCGTCAACCGTGTAACGATACTTACGGGAGGATTGATCGATTCCTAAGGAAGATTGATATTCTCGAAGGATATCAATTTTAGAGATCCCAGCTTCTTTAGTAGATATTAAATAAAACACATCTAAAATAGAATCCTTTAATACTCGATCACAGATGTAATATACTATTTCTTCTGTAAACAACGTCAATGACTACAATACCTCCTTTCTTTTATCCGAATATAACGAAGGATGCAAAGCTTGATATTGTATTATTCTAACTTAGAAGTCATTTTGATGTATTATGCGACACAATAAATATACCATATTCATCCAATGTTGTGAAGCGTAATCCTGGAAAATTTCTCATTCAGCTCTATTGATAAGACCGGGATGTGGAGTGTTTGTTGGATAAGTTGTTAGATTATCATCTTTAAAAGATTTAACTGTTCGGTCTAACGATGTCATGATATCGTATAATTCTAACTTATGACTTATTTTGTTGTATTATGCGACATAAAAGATAACTCATGTTCATCTAATAATATGGTGAAATGCAATCGATAAAAATCCCCATCCAACCCTATTCATGCGGGTTAGATGGGGATTTTTGATTCAAGACATGATTTGATTTTTCTCTTAGAAGATTTTGTCGCTCATTCCAACGTTTGATTACTTCATCCGGCTTACGTTGCTGAATAAAGTCATGAATAAACCATCTTTTCTTTTCTTCATTTTCCACGCGTTTAGGAAACAATCCCTTAAAAATACGATGTTCTCGTTCAGAACTAGGTAAACTGAGCCACGCACTTTCTGCTTCCTTTTTAAGTTCAGCTTCTACATGGTGTTCTAATGTCCATAAAGCCATTTGTTCTTCCCGGATTTCTAAAACATCAGGTCTTTCTTCTAATTTTCCTTCTAAGACTTGGATCTTCTTTTCTAATGTCGTTACTGTTTCTTGGTAGCCTTGGAAAAATTCCATAATTTTTGAACGTTCATACTCAATCAACTGTGTCTGATCTGGTTTTTTCAATCGTTCGTGTTCGTTCGATTGATCCTGAAATCTAGTCGATCTCGTTCGGTCATCTTTTGCGTACAACTCACCTGGCTGCAAATTTAGTACTTGTCTAGCCACTTCACTCGTCTTGGTTTTAGGCCCATTTTTCAAAAGATCACGAATTTGAGTTAATATTTCAATGTCCGAATCAGTATAAGCTCTTCCTTCTGTTCCAGATAAGATCGGATAGCCTAGTTCTTCTAGAGCTCTTGTCCAACGGTTGATAGAAGGCGGTGATACGCCTAATTGCTTAGCTACTTCAGCGGTCCAATACACCTGTTTTTGTTCATTCAAGTTCAATCACCCCCTATGTACACGATTGAACGCGGTTGATTTAACTAACGTCAATAGATAAGAATCTATTAAAACGAATAGAATAGTATAATAATATAATATAAATTTTGGCAAGCAAAAGAAAGAGAATTATTCCTTTTTGGACAAATAAATTTTATAAATTGACATACAGTTATATACGTTCATATTCAATCAATCATACACCTGCAATCGTTCGTGAGTGATCTTATTCAATTGAATGATTGTGAAATCAAGTCAATCGGACTCATTCAATATGTAAAGAAAGCTATAAAACGCATATAAATCAAGGTAAATCTTATGTGATTCAGAGGAGATGTTGTTCTTTAACATAGATTTAAGTTTTTGATTTCTAGAAAAATATATGATTGCTCATCTTCGTTCGCATACAATCACTCTCATACATTCAATCGTTCATGACCGAACGAATTCAGTTGAATGATCGTGAAATCAAGTTAATCAAATTCGATCACCTTACTAATCTATACCTTACCATGTTTTACATTGCTTTAAAATCAAAAAAATCATTCCGATGATTACATAAGCTAAGATAGGGGACAGCATGAAAAATACTAAAATAAATGGTTTTTTATCATGGGTTTCACTAACAAGTAATTAACATAAAAGTCAAAAAGCCGATTTTCCTCAAGAGAAGGAAAATCGGCGTCTTTGTTTATTTTGCTTCGTGTTCTATAAAAATAAAGTAATAGTTGGTAGGTCATCAGCAATTGATCTGGCGGAAGTTAGACGTTCTTCGCCAATGGTCAGTAAGAATTGCCAAACTGTGGTATGATCCCTATGTTAAAATGGATGTAAGGAGGTGTTTGTTATGTTATGGTCAGAAGTGCGCAAAGTGTATCCTGATCAATATGTTGTTCTCCAGGCCTTGAGGTATCATATAGAAGAAGATAAGAAGATCATTGATGAAGTGGCCGTGATTAAAACCATTGATTCTCCAAGAGAGGCCACAAGAGAGTTAGTTCGCTGTTCAGGAGACAGATTTGTATATCATACAGCAAAAGAAAAAATCGTCATACAAATTCGTCCTAACAATGGACTGCGAGTTAGAGGTCATTAATGAATGTGGAATTGATACAAGGACTTCTTCACGCAACGATTATATTGGAATACAGGGGGAAAAGAAAATAGATTGATCACGTTGTCATTGATACTGGAGCAGTTCATTCCATCATTTCTTCGGATGCTGTAGATGATATAGGCATTTATTGGACACCCGATGATGAGATCATTGACTCCATTGGAATTGGTGGAGTTCAAAACTCCTTTGCGAAAAAGGTAGATGAAGTTGTATTTGCCGGAGAAGTATTTACGGATATACCTTTGGATTTTGGTTATTTCGATCCTGAACTTGAAATTAACGGTCTGATCGGCTTAGACATTCTACTTAAAGGACGCTTTCATATTGAATTGAATCACTTCACGATTATCCCATATACACATAACTAACACCCAGTTGAGATCTTTTGAATGATCCTTCATTCTAGGACAAATCCATTCTTAAATAGTCTAAGTTATCAATGGCCCTCATTTGACGGCCTTTTTCTTTTCAGCAAAAATGTATTTTAGATCCCCATCTAACTTAGAGGGGATAATACGAAACCGGGAGCAGTGTCTATATCGATCCTGAATATAGTTGATGATATTTTCATTTTGGAGGCACAACTTTACCAGTTCCGTTTGTAATGTGGTAGGCCGGATTCCGCAAGCTGTGGCTAAACGATCCAGCTTTTCGTAAATATCAGGCATTTCAGTGTAAGTAGAACTTACCCGCAACCTTTTGGCTCCTTGTTCCGTATGAATCCTCTTGTCTCTCTTCTTCATGACAAAAAAGCCTCCTCCCTGTACCTTATCTCAGGAACGTGGTGACCACGTTGCCACGTGACCACGTAACCTGGTTCATTGGTAACCTATGAGGGGAGTGAGGCTTTTATGACGAAGATTCCAATTTTCATGTCCTGTTTATCAGCCGCCATTACACATGGCAGGTTATCAGCGGCTGATTGCCGATATGTTGCTAATATGCTTACGTGGTAGATAAAAAAACACGTTTGAGATCGGTGAATTAACCGGACTTTGTTCTTCGTCTGGCTTTTGATTCATATTTATAGTAGTTTGGGAACACTCGATCAATATGCATTCCGAGTGCTTCAGCGATCATATAGGCATTATCGATATAAGGACGCTGTTTACCATTCACAATAGCGGTAAGATTATTTCGGCTTAATCCAGTAGCTGCTGCCAATTCTTTAATCGTAATATCTTTTTCTGCAAGAATCACTTTCAGTCTTGAAGTACCCATTTTATTTCCTCTCCCGCTGGTGGTCTATTAGCAGGATAGACAAAATTCATAAAATTTAAACAAACAAATCCAATTTATTGTTTAGGTTTCTATGAATAACATACCACATAGGTGGAATGATAACTTCCACAAGGATTTTCATAACTTTATTGGAGGGATTTAACATGCCAGGACAACAAGAGAGTCGTAATTCGAATCGGAAACTAGTTCCTCAAGCGGCTAGTGCGATTGACCAAATGAAGTGGGAGATAGCGCAGGAATTCGGCATTCAACTTGGTGCTGACCAGACATCCCGTGCGAATGGTTCTGTTGGTGGAGAAATTACGAAGCGGTTGGTTCAGTTTGCAGAGCAATCCCTAAGTGGAAGAATTCAATAAATTATCCTAAGAGTTCTAGTACCCTATAACATACAAAAGCCTTGAGAAAAAGCAAATTCTCAAGGCTTTTGTATGTTATTAGGCGGTTTCTTCTCCGTTGACGGAACTCTTCAAACTCTTACCAGCCGTGAAGGCAGGAATTTTGGATGCTGCGATCTCAATCTCTTGACCCGTTTGTGGGTTGCGACCTTTACGGGCGGCACGTTCACGAACTTCGAAGTTGCCAAAGCCTATTAACTGTACTTTTTCACCTTTTTTCAAGCTGTTTTCAATCGCCTCGAATACCGCATCCACCGCTTTTGTAGCATCTTTCTTGGTGATTTCTGCGGTTTCTGCTACGTAGGCTACTAATTCGGTTTTGTTCATCGATAGACCTCCCTATAAAAATATGGTTATTATTATCAATATAAAGAAAACGAGTATTTGAATGCAAGTGATACTTGAACAAAAAAACCTGTTCCTTTACTGGATCCGAGATAAAGGATCTCTATGATTCACAACACCAAAAGGGGGTATGAGGATCCACCCGTAGCGCAATTTCAGTACCCATTTTATTTGTATATCTGCTAGTCTGTGTATGACTATGATGGACAAATCACTAGTTTTTTGACATGTCAACACGGCTTAGTCCATTTGCTTGTGTCCATTTTTTATATTACACTTGTACGCAAGACATTACATCTAATAAACAGACATCAACTACAACCGAGAAGGAGTGAAGTTCGATGCAAGCTGACATGAAGATGGAAGATGTTTTGGCTAAGTTGAGGCAGTTAAAGGCAAAAGGGGAATCACTAAGTAAAAAGAAAGTAAAGCAATCTGATCCTGTATTAATGCGAAGTGCATTGTTTTACTTTCCGTCATGGGAACATGCATTAGATAAAATTGACGTATAGATAAATGATAATAAAGGATACCCATAGCTAAAAAAGCTAAAGGTATCCTTTATTAATAATTGGATAAACCCTTCACATCACATATACTCTTACCACAACTCAAGTTTAATTCTTCTCTATTTCATCACCTTTTTTAAGCGAATCCGATTGAGTTGATTGACTGCGATATGGAAAATGACTAGTTTTTTAGACATGTCAATAGTTATAATTTGTCTAACTGTTCCATCTACTCAACATGCATCTATTGGATTATAATGAAATTCCCTATGCATGAACTTTAAGTGAATCGTTGTTGCCTGCCAGTAGTGGCAGGCACATTTTTTATGTTTAGAAAAAATACTACTTTTAATTTTAGCTATTTAAGATGATTGGTTCTCGATCCGTGCCTTTTTTCTTACTACCGGGGCAAAGACAATAAAAAAGAGGTCCGCCAAAAGACTGGCGGACTTCATAATAAGATATAGGGGGGGTTACATGATTCCATTATAAAAGGATAATATTACCAGTATATTACATATGGGTTAAGATTTGATAACTCAATCAGGGTAGATGCGATAAAATAGGAACATATATTCTAATTGGAGTGATTGTATGCAAAAGTGGTGGGAAATCGATCGGATAAAAGATCAGCTTGTAATGGCGGAAATATGCCAGTGTAAAACCGAGCAGAAGGGGCGCTGGTTGATTGTTGACCCAGAAACCATGGAACGGGCCTATGTCTGTGTCCGCTGTAAGCGACGGGTTTATCCGAAGACTCAATAGTTCGGTAAGGGTAGGAGGTTCTAGGCGTAATCTGAAACAAGAAACTGTAGACTTACTTTTAACAAATATGGGATTCAAAAAGACTGCGGAAACAGATAATTTCGATCACCATAACCTATAAAGGCAAAGTTACATATCAAATGGTGATATAGGTTGGCCAGTTTATGTTGTTCAACCGGGAGAAACGCATGACGGCCTAAATGGCCAACATGCTATAATTTTTGAATGTACTTACCCTTATTTAGATGAATAGAAGAGGGGATACAGGAATAAAAAGTCTTTAGTTTTAACCAATGAAATGATTTCATAAGTTATCAAAATTATTTCAATTTTAAAACAAAAAAGCAATGGAAAAGAACCAAAGGGACCATCCCTTTGGAATCCCTATGACGCTCGGCGCTAGCCAGCCCCCGAACGGTAAGTTCGGGGGGATGTTTAGCTTATCAGATCCCCATTCGTCAAGGGTCGCTCCTTATCCTCCCGCCGGACAAACAACAGTCCGACGGTCCGGTACCGCTTTACCCCTTGACGAAAAAAGGGGTTATTCTTTTTCTCCCATGTTTTCGATCCAGTATTGAATAATTTTTAACCGCTGACGACCGATGTTTTGTTGAAAATAAGGGGTATCGAAAAGAAGAGGTCTCCCTTCTAAAAATGTCCGCATGTTTTCTGCCTTTTTCCGATATTCTTCGGTTTGTACCGGTTGCCACGGGATAAAATGCTCGTAGAGATCATCGAATAATTCTTTGATATAGGCGGTTTGTTCCACAATACTCAAGGTTTTTTCCTCCTTCACCCGGTACTCCGTTGTGGGCTCCACATGAAGCTGTAGTTGATCTTTTGTGATTTGAAATATGATGTTAAATTCATGGGCTAGTTCCCGATCATGAAAACGTTCCGGATGACGTAACCATTCCTGGTACTGCTCGGATAACCGCATCGTTTCCAACTCCTTTGGGTTGATTACAATATAACTGATGATATTATATTGTAATGAAAGGGTAATTATATTACAATATAGAAAAATCCCCCTCGGGTGCCAGCCTGAGGGGGCGAATCAGGGAGTTACATCATGCCTGATTCTTTGAGAGATTGAAATGTTTCTTCACCTAAGATGATGTGGTCTATCACTTCGATGCCTAGGAGTTTCCCGGCTTCCGCTAGTCGGTTGGTAACGGCTAGATCTTCACGGCTGGGAGTGGGGTCCCCGCTGGGGTGGTTATGAGAAACGATAATCGAGGCCGCATTATGTAGGATAGCCGCCTTAAAGACCTCGCGGGGGTCCACAATCGCTGAGTTTAATGAACCGACCGACACTTTTTCTACCCCCGTTATTTTGTTTTTCGTATTCAGGAAAATCGTGGCAAACACTTCTCGGTCCGATGTGCCGATTAATTCCCGTATGACCTTTTCTGCATCCTGTGGGCTTCGGATCGATTTTTCCCCATACACCATCATATTTCGTTCCTTCACCAACTGCACCGAGTAAACCGTAATCCGACTTCTCTTTTGCTCCATCTTGATCCTCTCCTTATAGGAATTTGTCCGAGCGTCCCTTGTGGGGGCCGCCTGAGGCAAACGAACCAAGGGTCCGAGGCTCGCCGCGCAAAGCCTTTCCGCGTGGGGAGAAGACCCGTTCCCCGAATGGCTTTGCAAGCCTAGCTTCTTGAAAGGGCTCTTTGCAAAGCAGACATTCGGGGATGGTACGCTTGTCAAAGGCGCGGCCTCACTCAAGCGAGGACAAAAAAGAACCGGCGGCAGCGGGTTTTTCTCCGTTTACTTCTCGTTTTTATCGACTATCCATTAAGTTAAGGTTAGATATCGTCTGTTTACAAAAAATTAACATAATATTTGTAGATAAAAGTCTCATTTTTTTATATATTTTTATAAGTGATTATTGAAAACGTTTTAATAAGGAGATTATTAGAGTATGAATTACACAAAAGAAACTGGCGCAAAAATCATCAAGCAACTAGGCATTAGTCCATATATCTTATGGCGCTATTTAATCGAAAGAAATATTAAACAACCTTCCATGAAGGAATTAGAGGAGCACTTTGGCAGAAATGAAAGGACGATCCGAGTCTGGCTGAAAAAGTTAGAAGTGCATGGGTATATGAGAGAATCGGCATAGTCTCACCCATGATTTTTTAACCATTTGTCATCCTCATTCGTGCTGAATCATGTTTATCCATTTTACAACCGACATGAAAACAAAAAAGCAGGATCAATAATATGATCCTGCTTTAATCTATGTATGGTGGAGCATAGCGGGATCGAACCGCTGACCTCTACACTGCCAGTGTAGCGCTCTCCCAGCTGAGCTACACCGCCATATTGAAAAAAACTATGGTGCCGGCTAAAGGACTTGAACCCTCAACCCCCTGATTACAAGTCAGGTGCTCTACCAATTGAGCTAAGCCGGCCTATGGTGGACGATGACGGATTCGAACCGCCGACCTCTACGATGTCAACGTAGCGCTCTAACCAACTGAGCTAATCGTCCATAAACCGTGCACCCATCGTCGATACGAACAACCAAGCGTTACTTATGCAGTTAGCTCGATCAGGCCACCCCACGGCACACAGAATGATTCACTTATGGCTGCTTCCTTCCGGACCTGACCAGGTTCATGAGTTTCTGTTGCGTAGGACCTGATTGTCAACGCCACTTGCACAAGGCAGACCTTACATGAATCGCACCTCAAATGGGAATTCAACCCCGCTAAGGCGGATTGCGGGTTACAGGGCACCGCCATCTCCCCGAATAGCACGGTATGTAAAGAGTAGACTAATTTCTATGTTTAATCAAATGGGGCGATCGATGGGAATCGAACCCACGAATGTCGGAGCCACAATCCGATGCGTTAACCACTTCGCCACGACCGCCATCATGATGCACTCAAATGAGCGCTATATAAAACCCCACTTTGCCGTTGCATGCCTGTTTTTAGAACCCGCTCTCGCAGGTGGGTTACCGCATGTTGACGTTCCCGCGATCCCAGTCAAAGGAGTGGGCATGGCGTCAATCAACAGATTAGGAATCCCAAAAAAACAGTAAGGTTCAAAAAAAATAAACATGCTTACGTACATCGCAGGATATGTATCCGGTTGTTTGGCGCGCTCGGAGGGATTCGAACCCCCGGCAAACCTGGTACCGGAAACCAGTGCTCTATCCAGCTGAGCTACGAACGCAGAAAAAAATATTGGTTGCGGGGACAGGGATTGAACCTGCGACCTTCGGGTTATGAGCCCGACGAGCTACCACTGCTCCACCCCGCGATGAGGTTGATTGAAAATGGCACATGAAATGGCTGTAAGCCAGGTTTTGTTCCTGCGTGCTATTGACGGTGCCAACCTTGCACAACAGGTGTAGTCATATGACTATCGGCCATTTGACCGATCCATCCCTTTGGTTCACTTCCCGCAGGATGGTGCCCCTACCTAAATTTGGGTTGCTCGCTCGTGGGGTTTACCTCGTTCCACCTCTTCCGTTTCCAGAAGAGCTCCGTCACTGTGGCACTTTCAGGCTATTCTCAGCATATCTTTGTAGACTTAGCATGATTTCACCGCCGTCAGTCGATACTAACATCAACTGCCCATCCTTGCGGATGGCACGAACACTCCGGGCATCTCAGCACCGGGCGAGCCTGGACTTTCCTCAACTCATGATAAGTTCATGAGCCGCGACCACTCACCATTTCATTATTCACGTATCAATCAGCGACAATAGCTAATTTATCACACTTACCGCTTGATATCATTAGTTGGTTTCTGTTAATTCAACATTTATTTCCCAATGACATCATGGTATTAAGCATATAAATCACAGCTGGGTCATTCCATCTTTTATTCATTTAAAACTAGTTCTTTGATTGAAGGTTCTCATAGCATTTTTACAAGACTTCATTTATGAAGTGGATGGATCACGATCTTTTTTTGTTCCAAAATGGTTTCTAGTACTTGTTTCATCATATCGTAAAAGAACACTCCGTTTGGTCCGAATTGATAAGCTCGTAAATGTCCATTCTTTGCAGCCCACTTTTCATAAGCAGTCCTACTCAACTTTTCTTGAACATAGGCATATACATCCTGATAAAATCGTTCTGGTGGAATTTTGTGAGCATCCGGGTTCAGATTGGCTTTTCGCAAAGCTTTTCGGTAATCCCCTAACTTGAATCGAATGGTTACAATGGAAGGGTAGTTTTTCCCACTTCGCCAACGTTCATAGTCAGCGGCTAAAAATCCTTCTCCCATCTCTTGTTCACATGTTTGTAAAGCAACGATACACTCCTCCGGAGTGGTTTCTACTGTATAAAAGTTTTTATTAGGATGTAGGTTAGCTACTAATTTAGCTCGATTAAAGGATTTGAAAACTATATTTACATCCGCAAGGGATGGACGTTCGTTGGGTTTATCTCGATACCATTCTATATAATCAAGTTTCCTTAAATCTTTACCATAGACCTCTGCGGCTTCCTGTAAAGCAGCGATCACTTTTTCTTCTGTTTGCTTTTCCTTCACCGGCAGTCCAAATTTTTCTTTAAAATAAACGTAAGATTTACCCGTGTGTCTTAGAATCACATCGTAACTGGGTGCCCGGTTCTCACGAGCCCAAATTTTATATTGGGCAACGGTTGGAAAGAAGCCCATGTCATCACATGCCTGCTTGAAAAACTTTAGAATTTCTTGTTCTGTATAGGTCATAGGCGATTCATCCTCTTTGTGTTTTTTAAATGCTCTGCTATTCGTTGTCTAAAACAAGGGTTCCTTTAGGATATGGTCTTGAATAGGTATTCTCTTTTTAAAAAAAGTGCGAAATTTACTATTATATGATTATTTTAATAACCGGTTATCGTCCGCTCCATGCCTAATAAAGAAGCAGGCCGCAGCCTACTTCTAAATTTTTTTATTGGGATATGTATAAGGCGTTTAAGAATGGTCAATGATAGGAATAATGGACAGGTATGCCTTTTTTATTTTTTTGTGGATGTTTTTTCTACGAACACAAACCGCAGTTCGCCATCCAACTTGGAAGGAATGATTCGGAAGTGAGACGTGTCTTTAAAATGATCTTGAGTATAGTTGATAATATTTTCGTTATTTAAACAGAGTTCCACGAAAAAGGCTTGTAGCTCTGTTTTGGTTATTCCGCAGCCCATAGCCAATTTTTGAAGTTTGTCATGCACAGGCCTTAGATAACCCGAATTAACTTTGATCTTCTTATCGGATCGTTCGGCCCGTTGTCTTCCTTCTCTTTTCTCCATCGGAAAACACCTCTCCTCCAGCGTCTTAGCTTAGTAAACCATTAAACGGTTTAACCATTTAATCATTAAATATGAGGGAGGGAAGAGGAATATTCCGAACATGAAAGAGAGTGTGTAAACAGATGGAATTTCGGAAACTTTATTCTATAACCAACGGTTTCACTCATTCCTTAAACAACAATACCCTGTCTATTCCTGATTCCAGGAACAAACAGGGTACTATACGACGCCTTCTAACTTCATCGGATCACCTTTTTAGTCATGCTTGTGTCCGAAGCAACGCTCACACTCATAGATATAAGATTCTGCTTGCTCCTCGAAATGTTCCCCACATTCCCGACACTCTTTTTGCGGTATATTTCTATAAAAGTCTAAGGTTCTTGTCATTTTTTACCCCTCCACTTATTGTTTTATTCTGAATATTGTTATGTTTATATTGTAATATAACAATTATTTAACGTCAATACCTGTTATATAATTAAAATATAGATTGTATGCTTTTTTCATTAATTTCTAGCTATACCCGAAAAAATGTACTATTCGATACAGAGATTGTTCTCGCAAACAATCTTAGTAATGATTCATAATCATTTAAACTTTTCAAAACCAGATGGAAGTAGTACGATCAACGTGGGGTTACCCTACATTAAGGGATTGCGGGGAAGAATTGACCATGTATCCTATGGATTTCATTGATTTCTCCAAGGCAACAAAAGATCAATTATATGTGATCATTTATCATGATGAGGTGGAAATGGAATATAAACGACTGGCTTGGCAACGATTGAAAAAGATAATTCAATCCGAAAAAGAGGTCGTGCCAGTAAAACAAGGAAACAAACGATAATACATGTGTGAATGAAAAAGTTATTCATTTCGCAGATATTGGATCAGCACTTATTGAAGCGAAAGAACAAGGTCAGATCGAAGAGGTTTATCAGATTCCACGGACTTGGGTCGAGAATCATCCATCCATGGGGTTCAATTTTCTCGAATATCATATTTTGTTGGAGTTGAACTGCCGGGGTGCAGGATCGAAATACTCTGGACGTCATTCTTCATCAAAATGGCGGAGGAGAAGAGGGGATAGAAAATGGAATGGTTCAGCTTTTATGGGAAGCTTAAGGTGGAAAATAGGATGGCATGAGGAGATTTATTTTGGATAATCAGAGAGGGGTTATCCATGTAGAATAGGAGAATACCATTTCGATTCATCGGATTCTTGTAACAGTTAGCCTAGAATCAGCGCCAAAAGGATGGTTCCATCATGCCGAAAAAATGGGAAATCGATGGAGTAGGGACAAAAACTCGTAAAGCTCTGGTAACGTGTATTCCATCCTGATTAGAACCGGATACGATTCGAAATAAGTAAAATACCTCCTAAATCTATCTATATCATCATATCCATATATAAAAACCGTATGGAGAGTGATAAAAATGAATAGAGATCCTAAAGATGAATATCTTCATGAAGATGTTTTATTTGACGGGTTCGAGGATGATCAAGAAGAAGAGGATGAAATTTGGGTTGACTACTTTTTAGAACTCTAGTGAACTTTTATAGTAAAAATGTAATATGGAGACAAATCAAACGGGTTTATGATTGGGAAAAGTATCTAAAATTTTTTTCGCGTCAAGAATTATTAAGTTATTGTGTTACAGGTCGCATTGATTTATCTATTGTTATATGATTGAATGAAATTAATGGAAGAAATTCGATAAAGGCAAATCCATGGAAATATGGAGACGCAAAGCCACGGGCCTAAGGTATTGCTATGGTAGCCGGGTTGCCGAGTAGAGGTTAGTCATTCTTTTATTCGGGATGGCTATTTTTGTTAGAAACGAAGTTTTTTTAGTGACTTCCTGTACTCTACAAAATTTGATCCTCCTACCAAGAAGTCCTTGAGTGATCTTGGTAAACCGGCTCGATACAACTTCCTAACAGCCGATCCTTTAGGAGGGAATCATCATGGTTTTAACGAAAAATATTTTGCTACTTTTTGTTGAAAACGGTTGCTTAGACCAGGATTCATTATGTCGTGAAATAAATGATTTAAGAACAATGGACCGTATAAGTTTCTTATGTCAAAGCGGATATTTAGAACAAGTCAGTAATCAGTTTATGATTACGGACCGTGGAAAAGAAGTGATTAAAAAGATGCCATGACCCCCTACACACATTAAAAAGGGGGTGTTTTTATTGTTGTCAACCGGCGTAGAATACTAAAGATTGGGGTGCGATCGCATGCCCATAAAGCTAAAATAAATCAATACACCAAAAAGAAAAAAGCAAAACCTTTACAATGAAAAAGGTTTTGCTTTAGACCAATTA
>NZ_JBEGDL010000038.1:0-47160 GCF_040813775.1 Ammoniphilus soli | reverse complement strand
AATTATATGCCTATTAACCTTTAAGTTGCCTGTCTAAAAAATATTTTACCATGGGCAACTTTTTTTATGAAGGAAAAAATTAGATTAAAGTGAAATCGCTTTTTTAAACCTAACAGGTAGAAATCATATTAGTTTAAAAAATAATCAATTTTAGTCCTTAAATTATCATATTTTTATCATTTTTTTATGATGTAATTGAGATCATTGACATATAGCCAACAAATCAAGTTGAGGTCTAAAATGTTTGCGCAAGGTTATTAACAATTTCAGCGTTATTAGATGGTTCGTTAAGAGAATAGTACATGAAGATCGGGAGGGTTCATGTTAATGAACATACTTTTTCGTTTTAGTTGCCGAGGCTGCGGAAAGGAGAAGCTTACTGATTCTGTATTATTAAAATGTTGCAATCAACTGATGGAAAACATTGGTTATGTCTTTGTAACTGACCAAGAACTGCGCAGATTAATAAATCAACATTAATGGAAAGTATAGCCTATGATAGACACAACACCAAGCTAGTATGGCCGATGTGGATGATGGGCTTTAGCTCAGAAAAGTGGTCAGTCCCTCACCCTTCTAAAGTTTAAAGCGTGAAAATAAATGAGGTATAGAGAAGTGGGGCTTAACTAGCTTGACAGTAATAGATTGATAGGAGAAGAGAAAAAATGGGCAAATATTTTGGAACAGATGGAGTAAGAGGCGTAGCCAACAAAGGGTTAACTCCAGAACTAGCATTTAAATTAGGGCGATGTGGAGGATTTGTTCTTACTAAGAATAAACAGGATAAACGTCCGAAGGTGATTATTGGTCGAGATACGCGTATATCTGGACATATGTTAGAAGTATCCTTAACAGCGGGGTTACTTTCTATCGGTGTGGACGTCATACGAGTAGAAGTTATATCCACACCAGGTGTTGCTTTTTTGACTCGTTCATTAGATGCTGATGCAGGAGTGATGATTTCGGCCTCTCATAATCCATTTCAAGATAACGGAATCAAGTTTTTTGGTGGGGATGGATTGAAGCTTTCGGATGAAATGGAAGCTGAAATTGAGACATTAATGGATGCAGAAGAGGATCAGCTTCCTCGTCCAGTTGCAGCTGCCGTTGGTACGGTTACGGATTATCGTGAAGGTGGACAGAAATATCTTTCTTATCTGAAGACAACGGTCAAGAATACTTTTCATGGTTTGAAAGTCGTATTGGATTGTGCAAATGGCGCAGCCTATGCTCTTGCTCCTCAGCTTTTGCGTGATTTAGGAGCGGAGACCATAGTTTTTGCTCATCAACCGGATGGTTTAAATATCAACGAGGGGTGTGGATCTACTCATCCCGAAAACCTACAGAAGGTAGTGGTTGAGCAGAAGGCAGATTTAGGACTGGCTTTTGATGGGGATGCGGATCGTCTGATAGCCGTAGATGAGCAGGGGAATATCGTCGACGGGGATCAGATCCTATTTATCCTGGCTGCCGCCATGTCTAAAGATCGTCGTCTAAAGCACAATACCGTCGTCTCTACAGTCATGAGTAATATAGGCTTCTTTAAGGCTTTGCAAACCAACGGACTAGAAGCAAAGCAAACCAAGGTAGGAGACCGCTTTGTCATGGAGGAAATGATGAGCGGAGGATATAACCTGGGTGGCGAGCAATCCGGTCATATTATTATGCTAGACTATAATACCACAGGGGATGGCATGTTATCCGCAATCCAGTTGTTGGATGTCATCAAGACGGAAGGGAAGTCATTGTCCCAACTCGCCTCTCAGATGCGAAAATATCCCCAACTCTTAGTTAACGTACGAGTGGAAGATAAAACGGGATGGGATACCAATGAAACCATTCAAGCAGCCATCCGCTCTGTTGAAGAAAAACTAGGGGATAGTGGGAGAGTCCTCGTCCGTGCCTCGGGAACCGAATCTCTTATCCGCGTCATGAGCGAAGGCCCCAACGAAGATGACCTCAAGCAATATGTAAATGGCATCGCCGACGTCATCAAACAAGAGCTTACACCTGGTGTTTTAGTATAGAGTGTCTGTGTTTTATGTCCTAGTGTTATTTGGGTACAGATCGTCGAAATGGAAGAAAGGACAGAAAGAATGCCCTTCATTCATTGAGTTAACTTTTTTGGCTGATATGGCATCGAAACGAGTTTCTCTACGTTTCAGACAATAACCATTGTTGTCCCCGACCTCGACCACTCCCATATGATGTAGGATATGTGTGTCTGACCTGCGTCTTTAAAATTTAAGCTATAATCAAGGCCTGATCCCATCCCTGCTTGGATGAAGATCAGGCCCTTTTCTATTCTAACGACTAAAGCTAACATTTTCCCCGGGGTCAGACCAAGACTCTGTAGTTAAACGAAGTTAAATTTCATTTTTCCTAAGGCTCTTTAAACTTGATAAAAAATGTGTGTCCTCCTAGGATATTAGCCGTTTCTATATATCTATACTTTTCATTTTATATTAATAGATTAATAGACAAGGGAGTGAACAACTGATGTCCAAAAAATACTCAACTGGCCCGATTGAAAACGAAGGGGCTCCTGGAACTACAATCGCTCAAACTATATTTGTCAAGGTCTACAATGATGGTGACGACAGAGCCAGAGTTAGGATTAAGGTTTATGCCTTAAATGGTGAAAAAGATCGGATCGCTAAAGAAACCATCAACGTAAGAGGGGAATCATCGGGATTTGTTGTAGTCGATGTATCCAATGCTTTTCAATATGTTGTTGAATTTAAAGTAGAGAGAGGAAAAGATGTTGAGCTCAGCGTATTTCCAAAGGATGCAAACAATAGCCTCATCGCTGCCCAAAGGGTATTACACTCCGAACTAAAGAGAGTATAAGAAATGAAGGTAATGACAGAAGGGCGTTATAGGAGTGCAAATCATGAGCATTAAAATTAATTGGAAGAAATAGAGGTCTTTCATCTCCTCCTGGCATACACCACTCTAGAGCTTGCCTTGGCAGGCTTATTTTTTTGCATAAAGATATCCTGCTCACATAGACGGTGGGGATTTTTAGTATTGGTATACGTCCTTCCGATCATAAATTATTTGTTGATGGAGGAGGATAGGAATCGAATAAGCAAAATTACCACTCTTGTTCGACATCATCGCTTTGCACCGATTCAAACCACTTGGGAATCCAAAAAGAAAGTGAATATTTTTTGCATTAACCCAGCAAACTATATTTTATAAAAATAAATTGGAGGTGTTTTCCATTTTAGAGAACGCTCAGGCTGATAAAGTCAACACAAGCGTAATGCTTGGTCTTGCTGAATCTTTAAAGATTATTGAACAAGCAAAAACATTGGATGAAGCGAAACAAAAAATTTTAAATTTAATGCATAAAATAGAACAAAAATAAAGGGTGGGAATACCACTCTTTATTGATGCCTTGAAACTGGCAGTACGCTAAAGTTAACGTGGCAAAGCCCGAGAAAAAAGGCAACACTACCAACGCTTTGTAGAAGAGTAGAGTGTCTGTCACCAACCGGAAAGCATCTTTTTTTAGTAAGAACCTGACAGGTTTGCCAAAATTCTATTGAAATCACCTTTTGGGAGTTAATCTGACTTTACTGTACATCATCCCTTTTTTCTTTAATTTATTTACTGCCTTGTATGGTAATTTTTTATTCATGCCTAAATCTCCTCATTTTCGGATTTAGCAAACTTATTACTCCTTTATTCCTATGCTAGCCCATCAAAAGGGTATAGATGAATGCCTACTATATCCCGGAATTAAAGTTGGCTTTTTGGGAAGTGGAGTGGATGTTTGCTATCCCGAGGAAGGAGATTGCTGGAAAAAAATAAGACCTCCCTTGAGCCTGCAAGCCGGGAGGTTTACTTCATTTGGTCTTCTGGAGCAAAAGGACAGAATTTCAAGAGATAATCGGGGTCATCCGCTTTTTCTATCTAAATCCCCGTCAACGGGGCAGTAATCCTTCCATAATTGAGCTCTAGCCTTTCGGATATTAAGCGGGTATAAAATTTTAGTTCCTTGAGATATTTAGTGACCGAGATAGCGCAACGAGGAGTGGCTATGTGGCTGCTCCTCTTTTTGTTGCTCAATACGATTTGATGCAGGACGGTGCTTCCCTCTTGAATAGTTCCGAATACATTGATTCCCCATATTTGCGACGATAGGCAGATCTTTTATTTAGAGGGAAAAATCCGCTATTAGCAGTCTCTTTAGTCCCTGGCGAATTTCCTAACAATTTTTGTATCATTTGGCGCCTCTTTTTTGCGTATAAGGAAAGTAAAGCTTTGTGAATGGAGGCGAAAATGGAGTGTTATCTTTTTCACTGAAGAATCGGGAGAAGGACCTAAAAAGACTGCATCAAGAGGAATGGGATCTCCTTGTTATCGGTGGCGGAATAATAGGAGCCGGAATCGCATGGGATGCAGCGCTTCGCGGACTGAAAGTGGGTTTGGTGGAAAAAAAGGATTTTGGCTGGGGAACAAGCGGCGGATCCGCCAAACTCATTCATGGCGGACTGCGTTACTTAAAACAAGGGCAACTTCGGCTACTCCATGATGTTGGTAAGGAAAGAGCTATTTTGCATAAATTAGCCCCTCATTTAGTCCATCCCATTCATATGATGTTGCCCCTTTATCGCGGCGGTTCCCTTGGAGAATTCTCCACCTCCCTCGGTTTGTGGATATATGATCGATTAGCAGGCGTTAAAAAAGAAGAAAGGCGGCAGATGCTGTCATGTGAAGAAACTCAGCATCTCGAACCCATGTTTCAAGCCAAAAATCTTCTTGGAAGTGGATATTATGTGGAATATATAACAAACGATGCGAGATTAACATTAGATGTTATTCGTTCAGCGTATACTGCAGGTGCAGTTTGTTTGAATTACACCCAAGCGTTGAGTTTTCATTATGAAGAAAACTGTGTAAATGGTGTCATCGTAAAAGATCTAGCTGGAATCAAAAGATTGGTTAAAGCAAAGAAAATCGTGAATGCTGCAGGGCCTTGGGCAGATCAGCTTTGGGAGATCAACAAATCAAGGAGAGGAAAAAAACAGTGGCTCATAAAAGATGTTCACATCGCAGTCAAGCTTGAAAAAATTCCGATTAAACAACCGCTTTATTTTGATACACAAGACGGTAGAATGATATTCGCTATACCGCGTGACACCATTGTTTATATCGGAGCAACGGATACCCTATACAGTGACTATACGGATCACCCTACGGTTTCAAGAGAGGATTCCCGGTATCTTCTCCAAGCGATACAGAAGGTTTTCCCTCGGGTGAAGCTTCAATCGTCGGACATTATATCCAGCTGGGCGGGGGTACGTCCTTTCACTCAGTCACGAAAAGATCAAATACTTATCGCGTCATCAGGCTTAATTACAATAGCAGGTGGAAGGTTGGCCGAATTTCGTAAAATGGCTCAAAAGGTGGTCGACCTTATATGCAGGCAGCTTCATGTTGAGGAAAATCTATCATACGGTCCTTGCATCACCGAGCTGTCGCCAATCATGGGCGGAGGGGCTGACGGAGGTGAGGGATATGCCGAGTGGAAAAAAGAATGGCTGGATCGAGTTGCGAAAGCAGGGCTTCCTGCTCACCAGGCAGAGGAATGGATTGCTGCCTACGGTATGTCTGCAGAAAATATTATTGAAGAACTGGGCATTCGTCTAAATCCCCAACGGAAGATCAGTGAAGTGGAAGCCTATGAGGCGGTTTTGCAATACAGCTGGGAACAGGAAATGATCTGCAGGGCGGATGATCTTTTCATTCGCAGAACAGGGTTTCTTTTCTCTCAACCGAATCGATTTCTGCAGCTGCTTGATCAAACGATACAATTTCTAGCAGAAAAACAAGGATGGACGGCTATAGAAAAAGAAAAAGAAGGAGAGAGACTCATTCAGCTCTACCATGAGGCAACCTTAAATAGACTAACCCTCGGAAGGTCCTATGAGTAATCAAAGGGCCTACATTTCGTAGAAAACAACGTTATGGAATTGCTGGGGTGGGAATAGTGAAATTTTAGTTAAATTTCTATTAAGATTATGCTAAATACTAGAGAAATCAGAGATTGAGAGGGTGATAGAGACCAATGGGGTCTGACCCCTGTAGAAATTTTCCCTGCAACAATGATACCTTTAGCGCCTGCGTTTATAGCCGCATCATAGAAGTAACCTCCAACGCCCGGATATTCATAAATGATATCTACTTGCGGCAACGATTCAATCTTAGATATGTCAAACACGGATTGGGTAGTATGTGTCTTTAAAGGTTCATAATGGCATTGAATTCGGTTTCCTGTAATTTGCCCCATATATCCTTGTTCTGCTGATTTAAATGTATCTACTGACGTTGTATTTGTCTTAGAAACATAACGAGCTGATGAGATACGGTCGTTCAATACAACCATAACCTCTTTTCCTTTTGCTTTCGGATGCCCTGCAACACTTACTGCATTATATAAATTGAATGGACCATCTGCGCTCATGGCCGAAGGAGGGCGGTTTTTCCTCTAAGGGGAGGCGGTGTAGGATTTGTCGAGCTGAGAAGAAGAGTAGCGGAATATAGGAGTTAGTTAAAGGACTAAATAAAAACTATGCTGAAGGGGTGGACCTTTTTCAGCGAGCCGGGAGATCCATCAATCTAGCAGGCGCTGCCAAAAAACATTACCTTTGATATCAAAAGAACGGCTATTTCTCATATGGTTGTAACTGGGAGCATTAAGATGTTTAAAAAGACCTCCATGTATGGCAGAAACTTCAATAAATCTTTATTTCAAAATAAAAAAATGAGGCAAAAAAAGGCACCCGGTAATTACGTCAGCCTTTTCGGAAGGTTCCGGACACCTGAGATAAAATGTAAATGCCACCGAATAAAGAGGAATGTAAGTATATAAATTATTGTAGAATACCAAAGTTTCCAACCGTTATATACTAGAAAATCAATTTTTACAGCGAACCATTCGTAGAAAGTAGAAAATGCTACCCAATATATAAAATACTTTATAAATTGATTCCGATTTTTAGGCATAAAGTTGGCAAAGATAATTCCAAATGATGGCGCAAGCATGATCTCGATGATTACATCAGTCATTTGCATTCCGGGCTCCTCGAAGTGCAGGAGGGTAATTTCACCCGTATGTCCAATGAGTGAGTCCACCGTGATGGATAATGCAGAAAGAAGGGGCCACGTAATGTATATTTCAAGCGGTATCATTCTTTTGGGCATGAACCAAATGATCATGATATTGATCAGTAGGGTTAATAATGGGAACCAGACCATAAAGACTCCTTTTAATGGATTTCGTATGGAAGAGGTTTTTACTTATTTTTCCATTTGAGGGTTGATTTATCCGTGCGTGTCACAGCTCGGGATTTTTTTCGATGGTGAAGTGAAAGGCCTGATCCCATCCATATCAGATGAAGATCAGGCCTTTTTCTGCTTATCGGGTTTCCGCCACTCTATGTTTCCTTCCATCCATGGATCGCTTTGGTCATCTCGGCGATCGAGTCGGTCAAGTTATCCATCTTGTTTCCCACCTTTGTGAGCAAGTACCAGGAAACAAAAATGTTCAGATTTGGCTCGAAACGGAGGTTAAAGAAGAAATAATTCGACAGGTGTCACCTGTCGAATTTGACAACCTCAAAGTTATCTTCCAGGACCAGCCAATTTTGTGGAAATGGATTTCCGAGTACCCAATAGCTAACGCCGCGCAGATTATACTGTTTCACGGTATCGAATTTGGCCTGTACGCTACGCGCATCCTCAAACCATACCTCATGCTCTCGTCCTTGTTCGTCGTAGTAATGGAAGAATGGAGACTGGGCGGCTTGGTCATACTGTATGGCAGCGTTGTATCGAATGGCCCGGCTTACAGCTTCCTGCGGGCTAATGTTCAGTGCCCACGGGCCCCCCTGGACATAAGGAAGAGTCCAGTCATAGCCATATAGCGGCATGCCCATCATGATTTTCCTGCTGGGGATCACGGAGACAGCATAGTCTAATACCTTTCGTACCTGATTAATCGGTGCAACGGCCATCGGTGGACCACCTGACCATCCCCATTCATACGTCATAAGGACAACAAAATCAAGTACTTCTCCATGGACCGGATAATCATGGGCTTCGTACAGACGGCCTTTTTGACCGGCATAGAGCTTCGGCGCCAAGGCGCTGGAGATGAGGAAGCCCTCCGATTGCAATCTCGAAGCCGCGCGGCGAATGAACTGATTGTAAAGTTCACGGTCATCCTCAAAAACATACTCGAAATCGATATTTAGCCCGATATACCCTTTATTCCGCATCGTATTTAAGATGTTATCGGTCAATCGGTCCTGAATCTCGGTGCTGGCCAGAATGGCATGGGCTAATTCTGAACGGAACATGCCTTCCTCAAAGTTTGTGATGGTCATTAAGGGTGCCACCCGTTCTGCCCTTGCTGTCTGTAGGACCTCTGTATCTTTTAAATCCTGTATGCTTCCGTCACGCCGCACTTGATAACTGAATGGGCTCAAGTAGGTCAGATGCTTGCCAACTTCCCTGACAAGCTGCTGCCCGGTACCAAACATTTTTTCCACATAGGCATTCACTTCGACCGGTGGTTTAGCTTTTGGTGGGAGGGTCAAGCGCAGACCAGGGAAAATGAGCGAAGGGTTGGGAATCCCGTTCGCCTGAACAATAGCCTGGACGGTGGTCCCGTACTTGCGGGCGATCACCCATAAGCTTTCTCCGGGCTGCACAACATGAAAGCGGTCAGGCATCGGGATAACCAACGCCTGGCCGACAGCCAAGCGATTAGGATCCGGAAGCTCGTTTGCCGCTGCGATTTGGGTATGAGGAACGCCATAGCGGCGAGACAGCAGCCAAAGCGTTTCTCCGTGTTGGACCACATGGATTTGCATGGAATGCCTCCTTATTTCATCTCTTGGTTATTCCTATTCCACAGGAGCCCAGTTCGTTTTAGGCGAATACCCAAATTCCAACTCTCTGCTTTTGATCGAAGACGCTAAAGCTACACTTTAGCTCAGCAAAGGGGTCAGTCCCTCACTTTGCTAAAGTGTAAAGTGAAAAAGCAAATACTTTCATAAATCAAGGCCTGATCCCATCCACGTTCGGATGAGAATCAGGCCTTTTGCTATTTTCGGTTTCCTTTCGACAAGTGCCTGTCACCTGTCGATTATGCTTGGGGTTTCCGCCACTCTATGTTTCCTTTCATCCATGGATCGCTATCGTTATCTCGGCGATCGAGGCGGTCAAGTTATCCATCTTGTTTCCACCCTTGTGAGGTTTTGTTTTTTCTTTGTTTTTGTATAAATAAGCCGAGATTGTTACTAGTCACTCCCATCACCTCCCTATTTTTAAATTTAATAAAGTTAGGAAAGGACAGCCTTCACGTGAAGTACTACTAATCGGTCTCTTCTCCATGTCTTCCACAAAATTGTGGCTAACCAAGGCTTGATTTTATCCCGGATGGGTGATATCAGGCTTATTTTTCTAACGGAGACCAAGATTTCTTCGTGTTTTTTCATTGTGAGAGTGGATGAGCTGCTTTGGGGTTTAGTATGTTTTAAAAATTGGAGGATTGACTTAAAAATGTAAGCCTTGTGTCATAGAGTACCTTCCACACAGAAGGCCTACAATCCAATTTCTCTCGAAATAGAAGAAAAATTTCTCGAAACATGGGTGTAATCTCTCGATCATCTCTCGAAACGGCCCTATCTTGTTAAAATACTAGACATACAACACCGTAATCTCAGAATTTGGAGAACTAGACTATTCGTGGTAAATAGGAAAGATCATGTTGATGTATTGACCCAGCTCTTATGTATTTCTCTACTGCTTAGAAATTATTAAGGCCTAATCAATCCCTGTTTAGATGAGATGATCTCCTGATTATCTTTTCGGAATACAGAAATTGGTTAGCTCGAGTAATAAACCCGAACGAATAGAGCTTTCCAAAACTAAATTTAAAAAAACATTAATAGAGTGGTTATAAAATGGTCATCTTTACTCTGTATAAATGTTATATAAAGTAGATGGAGGTAAGACTGTGAACCTAAAAAGTAAATGGCACGAGTTTTGGTTTCGGTATTATCGTCAAATTCTAGATGACTGTTTGGATGAGAGTGAAAAATACAAAATTCGAAAGAAAATTAAATATCATCAAGTTAGGCTAGAGGCATCCTGTTAGGGTGCTTTTTATTTTTAAACCAATTAACACTTTCAAACAAAAAATTCCTATTAATTCAAATTATTAATAGGAATTTTAAAGTAACTGATCACGAAAACAGAATAACCAAGACAGATCAACCATGCCCAAAGTGGTCTTGTATGATGGAGGCGTAAAGCAATGAACATGATGCACCAAAGTAAAAATGAAAAGCCAATATGCCAGCCATTGTGAAATGTTATCATCTTAGTCAACAAAAAGATATATTCAATTAAGGTCCACGTAAAGATCCAGAAAGAAATATAAGCGAACTGTTTAAGAAATCGTGATCTGTGAGGATATCGTGAGAGATAAAGCAAGACGATCAGCGGGAAGTTTGTAAATGCAATAAAAAAGTCAGCTATGGTATGGTTGGGGATCATAAACGTTTTTTTAAAATGCCATAACGAGTGCTCATAGGTAAGAATAGAGCTAAAAAAATCTAAACTTATTGTAAAAAGTATGGTTGGGTAGTATTTCTGCCAATTTCTCCAATCCCCAAAACGCCATGTTAAAAACAGGATCAATACCGTAACCACATATGGCAAACAAATACAAACCAATCGTTTTTAACATTAAAGGAGCCTCCAACGTAAATAACTTTAGTTATAGTATGTTGGCTTTTTTTCTTATATAAACCATTTCATAATACGACTGGTCTAACTAATTTGATGAACGTCGAGGGATTCATTTATTCATATACTGAGCATAGAAAAATATGTCCCCCAAAAATTGGGGGGACGGAAATTTTAATTATCATCTTTCAAGTTTCGGAATCTCTTCGTTCTGCTTAAGATGATCAGCCAGGAGATCTAAACTTTGGCTTTCAGCCAGGTCATCATAAGAAGTAATGTTACCTGATGCCTCTTGTTTTGCCTGTTGTATAGCTTTTTGTGCCGCCTGTAAAAATCTTTCTGCTTCTTCGATTTTATCACGATAGGACAAGGTCATACCCCCTTTTCGAGCTATTGTTGTTATCTTTACCTAATATTGCAGGGTTTATTGGATGGACACGAATGTTATTTTCTTTTTAAAAATAATCCTGAGTAAATGTTGTATATAAATGGTGGGTGAAATCCAAAATAACTCTTGTGCTGACGATACTGGCACAGAAAGGTGGATGTTTGTGATAACTAAACTTCCACAAGAGTATTGGCGCAGGAACATTTATGAACGTGAAGTTGCAGCAGCGAAAACAAGGGAGGAATATGAAATGGCCAAGAATGCAGAAAAAGTCGCAGAAGCAGTAGCAAAAGAGGAAATTGCAGAAGAGTTAGCCCCATTACGAAACCAATTAACTCAGATGCAACACACTTTAGGCCAGCTTAATTCAGTGAACCAAATGGGGACTCAACAATGGCAGCAAAATCAACAGGGACAACAGCAAATCATGCAAGAAATGAGGGAATTTGCAAACCAAGTACAAAGACAGCAGCAGCAAACTTTCCAGCAATTACAACAAACGGTTCAACAGGCAGCCCAAATGTTGAACCAAGCAAGTCAATCGGTTCAATCTGTTCAAATGCTGAATCAAATGAATCAAATGATTTCCCAGTCACAACAGCAATTACAACAAATGAACCAGCAACAACAAGGTCAACAACAGATGAACCAGCAACTACAAGCTCAACAACAGATGAACCAGCAAAATCAACAACAACTTCAGTAAAAGATATAAGGATTCACGTTTTTCTAGAGAAATTTAAAGGAGGTAGAGTTAGGTGGATGAAATTACTGAGAGAGTAACCAAAGCGGCTGCTAGAAAAGCAGCGGATATTGAAGCAGCCCAAGAATTAGCTTCATTCAAAAGTCAGGTAAACCAGTTGGAACAACAAATTAATTCTGCACAAAGACAACAAAATCAACAACAGCAGGGGCAAATGATGATAGGACAGCAAGGTCAACAGTTTGCACAATCAAACGGCCAGCAACAACAGCAACGTCAAATGGGACAACAGCAAATACCAAATCAATAGCGGTTATAATATTCTTTCCGATTTTAGTCCAACGATTCATATTCGTTGGGCTTTTAAAATTGTGATTCTAAATAACCTAACCAAATCCTATTCGATGTGATTTTAACCCAGCATTTTTCACAATGTTTTATTACTTGACGAAGGCTTTTCCTTAAGAGTACACAAAGAGGTGTGCTCTTTTATTTTCTAACCAAAACTAACTTTGGATTTGATTGAGCAAGAAAAAAAGGACGTTTTTTTTCGCGTCCCTATCTTTTAACAAGTGATTTATTTGGCTTTGTTCCTTATCTCAATATCCGTATGGTGCTCTATAAGAATAATAAGGATAAATGGGGAAGTATAGATAGTAGAAAGAAGGGGGAAGTGGAGAAAAATAAGGAAAAGGATATTGACGGGGAAGTGGGCGTGGATAAAATTGGCGCTCATCCGTTCCTTCGATGGATATTACTGAATCTTTCATTGATAGTGCCTCCTTGTTTTTGATAATATACTATATGCGGAGTAGGCAAGTGGTGTATAGACCGATGTCTCGATTCTATGGGAATTTAGTCTGATATTGGCAGGACATCAATTGGATCTGTCATCTTTGTACAGTATGGGGCTGGCGGAATAGAAAAAGGAATAAAAAATAACGGTTATGACAAGACCATTTCGAGGAGACGCTCGGATGGTCTTTTTATTTTCTAACCAAAACCAACTTTATTCGTAAAAGGTACCGAGCTAAATTTTTTACGAAGCATGACTTTGAAAAGTGTTATCCCAAATTAGGCAAACACGTTTGTGTATAGGTTGTATTTGGAAATAATATGCTATGTCTAAACTTGACCTTATTCGGAGACTAAACCAATGTTCTTTATAATATCTTTTATGATATCGTGGATTGTATGGCTTATTTTTGCTGACAAGAAACGATGGAGGGAATTGTTTCCTGTTAGTATTTTAGCTGGTTTTGCAGGGGCATTGTCGGATGTTTTGATGGAGAAATCAAAATTATGGATGTACTATACAAAGGGGAATGAAGAAGCTGGAATAATTGAAACGTTAGATGATCTAGGTATTTATGTTGTCGTTACCTATTTATTTATCCAATGGCTTCCCAAGAAGGAAACCTTTTGGAAAATGTTTGGTTATTGGCTAATTTGGACGACTATTGTAATTGTGATCGAATGGATATACGTTCAAACGGGTCATATGAAGCACCATAGCTGGTGGACGTTTTGGCATTCTTATATAGCTGATTGGTTTTTGTTTTTATTTTTTTATATGTACTATAAAACATTCAATTTAGAAATACAATCGCCGTATGTTAATAAAAGGAGGGTTAAGTCTTTGCCAAAAATAAATAATGCTTTTGAAGTCATTCCTTTTTTATTAAAAAAATTTTTTCGTTCTAAATAATGAGGAAGGAAAATGAAGTCCTGAATCCATAACATCCATTCTTCTCTCAATTTGAAGGACCCTATCGCGAATCTACGCGAAATGGTCTTTCGGCCGTTCCCAGGATCCCGTGGGATGCAGACGGCAACGGCCGGCACACCTCAGCAAACTATGTCTGAAAAGCCCTTATGGGGTAGGGGTGAAGTAGGATCCCTGGGGGATTTATTATATATCGGGAGGCTGTGTATGACATATGCGTAAGGATATACGCTAGTCAAGAGGGTTTAACCGTCTGACTAATGAGTTGAGGAAGGCGAGTGGGCAAGAGACAAAGAAAAAAAGTATTATATTTCCTATATAGAGGGATATGACGCTTGACATCCCTCTAAATTGATTAATATAATATGTATAAATATTGGAAAGTTTACTAATATGTAATTAGTTCGAAAATTACTTTTGGAAGGTGACAATATGACACCCATTTTTCATTGTATTGAAAGTGCTCATGATACAAAGTCCCTAATCCAACTTAAAGAGAAAATAAAAAACCAAGTTACAGACTCAAGTCTAACTTGGCAACAAAGAATTGAACTATACAAAAAAATCCAATTGATTAATGAGCGTATTCAACAGTTAACTTAGGATCAGTGGGAGTGCATAATCCAAGTGATATTTTTATGTTATTAATCAGGGTGTAGCCAGTTGAAAACACTTTATCCTCTACTCTTACTTCTCTGTGAATCTTCATGCATTTGACACAATAGTACATTACTCTTCAGTCCTGTTCACTTTTCCTATTAGCTTAAAATTCCGCCTCCATAATATTAACAGAATCTGACATGAATTTACATACTATTTAAAAAGTTTTTTAATTTGAATCTATTTTCATAGGGATAGGTCTTTTGTAGTGCATAACTGAACCATCGTTTAAGGTTTACCACTTGAATCTAACATTAATTTAGGGACAAAGTTTAATGGCTGATGTCCCTTTTTTGTTTAAAAAGAGTGAAGTAGTTCCATATTTTAAATGGTTACATATATGATAAATCAGTTTATAATATAAATGTAATAAATCAAAAACCCCCTATCTCAGCTATAAGTTGCAACTCCCCTGTTGCATATTAATGGATGTCGGTCTTTATGACTGACATCCTTTTTGTTTAATACATAGGATCATATTTCTTGCAAATTTATTGTAAGATTTCATAACGAACATTTATTCACGCATTATCCACAAGTTGAATTGTTAGTAATGTGGATAAAACGCTATTTCATCTTGAGACATTGGTTACTAAAACAAAGGAGAGTCTAATTTGACCCTCCTTAGAAACCGGTTGATGAGAGCAACTTGTTATGCATCTGGTGCATAGCGGATTTAAAGCAAGGTGGACGAAATTTAATCCTCCTTTGAAACAGGTCGTTCAGACCGACTTGTTTTAATGGTGGTTATACCATATCAGACCTGCTCTAGAAGGAGGCCACGCCTTTGCCAAGCGTACTATCCCCGAATGCCTGCTTTGCAAAGAGCGATTACTCAACTAAAGAGAGAAAGGTTTAATAAAGGAGATAGTAAACCTGCTCTCTTTAAAACATAGCTTGGAATATGGTAAAATGCCGACTAAAGAGTCGGCATTTTACACAATCTGTTTATTGAAAATTATTTTGTTGAGCTTGTGCAGTAGCTTGCGCTTGTTGGGCAGCTTGTTGAGCTTGTTGAGTTGCCTGCTGGGCTTGCTGGATTGCTTGTTGGAGTTGCTGTTGCTGTTGAGCGTTTACTTGTGCACCAAATTGAGTTTGAGCTTGTTGGAGCTGCTGTTGCGCTTGCTGTAATTGTTGCTGTGCTTGTTGGATTTGCTGTGGGTTAGCACTTGCTTGTGCTGCAGATAAAGATTGTTGAGCCTGCTGTGCAGATTGTATAGCCTGTTGAATTTGTTGTTGTTGTTGTGCCATTAAGAACACATCCTTCTTATAGAAAGTTTTTTGTCGAGTGAAAAACTCAACAGTAGTTATGATGTGTCGAATCCGCTCGGATATTACAATAATTTGATGAATATGCTTGAATATTTTTTTAAGAAAAAAGTACCTTAAAAGAAAAAGGGGGGTCTGTATGTCATTAAAAAACCAATGGTTAATCAATTTTGCAATGGTCTTATTTTCATGGCTGACACTTCCTTTATTGGGGAAACGTAACATAATGAGGTTTCTTCCAGCCTCCATATTTATCGTAATAATAGAAGGAATCCATGTTCAAATGGGAAAAAGGAGAAAATGGTGGGCGTTTTACAATAAACCTAATTCCTATATATCGGGGGAATTTCCTTTTAATATTGGCCCTCATCTAGTAGGATCTCTGTGGATACTTAAGTGGACCTACGGAAATTTCAAACGATTTATCTTACTCAATGCCATCGTAGACGCGTTTTTTTCTTTTCCGGTTACGAAATTCCTCAGAAAAATGAAAGTGGCAACTTTAATTAAGTTTAATGAATATCAGTTTTTTATTTACATTTTTTCAAAAGCGTTTTTACTGTACGGATTTCAATATCTTTTAGAAAATAAAAAGGAAATAATCCACTCCACCCATATTGACAAGAAAAATACCCTTCAGGAGACTACACTTCAAACTAATGAAGAAGAACCCTCCAATAACTAATTAGGACGTATATTGAACAAAAGGGGATCAATAGCGAAATAACAAAACCTGACCAAATTAACACCTTTCTATCTTTAAAAGAAGGATGGGTTACCATCCTTCTTTTGTAATGCTGGTTTAGCGAGGAAAGGTATTTCCTCAAAAAAACTGAGGAGGTCTTAGTAAAAAGATAGTGAAGATGACTGATTACCATAAGTATTTAAACCTAACCAAGGGATTCTCTTGATCTTGATGTAATAATTAAACTCTCTAACTGGAGTTTACTGTGAATTTTTGAAACTTTTCATTTACCTACCCGTAGATATTTAGAAAAGTTAAGGAGTGAGTATTCATGTTGAAAATAATTAAGTTGATTAAGAAATTGTTAGGAGGTAGTTCATCGTCAAATAAACATCATAAGTACAGCAGTAGTGATTACATGCACAAAAAGCACCGAAAATCACATCGCGGAAATCAGCATTCTTCTTATGGACACTCTCAATATAAGAGAAAACATTCCAGCATTTCAAGCAGTTAGGAAACTCGATCAGCTACTTTTGGGATTACCAGATAAGGAAGGAAAGTCATGATTTTTATTTTTTCAAAACAAAACGGTCGATTACTCTTGGGTTTCTTGCTTTGTGGAATATTATTTTCAGTTTTGGCCATAAATTATGATCATACCCCATTTATTTCCATTGATCATCATGTGGGAAGGACTTTATATAATTACTCAAACGATTTTTATTATTTTTTTCTTTTGATAACTTATCTAGGGTCCGGTTACTTTCTCTTTCCATTGTTAGGATTTTTGATAATTATCTTGTGTTACCAAAGACAATACACCATAGCTTTGATATTTTTGGTTAACTACTTAGGGGTACACGTTTTAAATGATTTACTGAAAGAATTTTTCGAAAGAGAAAGACCTTCTTTATATCATTTGGTTAGTGAAGATTCATATAGCTTTCCAAGTGGACATGCTATGAATTCTTTAGCTTTTTATGCCTTACTTGCTTATCACTTTTGTAAAAAACAGTATAATGAATCAGATTTATTAATTCCCCTGTGGTTATTCTCGGGCATTCTTATACTTCTCATTGGGACTAGCCGAATTTACCTTGGAGTCCATTACTTCACTGATATTATTGGAGGATATTTGTCTGGACTTACGTGGTTATTTATATCTATTTATTTATACAAGCGTGTTGAGAGAGGATCTTCACTAGTTATCCAAGGATAAAAGGGGAAAGTTGAAAAAGATCCGACAATAAGGTAAACAAGCGACGTTAAAGAACTATTAAAAGGAGAGAGGTTCATGCATTCTTTGGTACCGGATTGGAGGCTGGCCGAGCCTGCGCTTAAGCAAATCGAGGTTAGAGGGAGCAAAAAGAATGAACTTGTATCGATTACGGCTTATTCGGAGGGGTTTCGCTGTATTGGTATTGGAACGGATGCAGCCGTTTTCCTCTATGAACGGACACCAAGTTATGCTTTTAAAGTATACTCTAGCGAAGCGGCAAACAAGAAGGAAGTCGAGGAGAGTGTATATCTTCGATTGAAGGGCGCCAAATATTTTCCCCAGTATTATGGGAAAGGGGACAACTTTATTGTTCTAAGCCTAGAGCGGGGAGTTACCTTTTATGATTGCCTGATCCAGGGAATTTCCATTCCCAGACAAGCAATCCTTGATGTTGAAGAGGCGCGGGATTTTGTCCGTTTGCAAGGTTTAAATCCACGTGATATTCATTTGAAGAATATCCTTTTACAGGATGGCAGGGGCAAGGTAATTGATGTCTCCGAATATATGATGGAAGGCAATGATAACCGGTGGGAGCATCTCCTATGGGCCTACAATCATATCTATCCTTTGGTAGATGGGATGAATATACCGTCTTGGATGTTGGATACAATTAAGCATTGGTACAATCGGGTAGATAAGGCAAACTTCGCACTAGAGGAATTTTCTCAGCAAGCCATTCAGATTTTTATGGGAAAGCGGAAGTGAAATCGTATAGTTATTATTGGTGACCATTATGAGAGTATCTCAAATATGGTCTTTTTTTTTCTAACCAAAACTAACTTTGTTCAGCTAAAGGGAGGTTAGTGAAACAAGGAATTAATGAATATATCTGACCTGTTCATTTTTATGGTAAAATATAACAACAAAAAGGAGGTGCAGTTTTAATAAAAAAAGTATTTATAGGATTAACATCATTTATTGTTGTAGGCAGTATATTCTTATTAATTGGATATTTGTTTGATATTAATTTGTTAATGTTTAATTATTACGAAGAAACTTCAACAAGGATTGAAGTAGGAGGTTCAATACTTCCTTTTATTATCTGGATAATTTGTAGCTATTTTATCGGTAATTACTTTCAAAAAAGACAACATATTTATTAAACTAAAGGGTGCATTACTAGAACAACTGTAATGCTTTTTTCTTATTCAACTAACGAAGCAGGTTGGTTTAGGAAGGAAAATATGAACGAAAGCAGGATAGTAAAATAAAACTCAAAAAATACTTTTCATCGTGGAGAATATATAGAATAAGAACCTAGGTATTTACATTCTGTTGAAGGGAGAATTTTATGAGTAATTTAGTAAATGACAATCTGTATGAAACGAGAAATAACTTAGTAAAGGAGATTACTTCATTAAGTTATACTCAATTTAATGGTAGGCCTGGTATGAATAAGTGGAGTATAGCACAAGTTTGTCATCACTTAGTTTTAGTGGAACAGGCAACAATAAAGGCTATTGCATGGGGATTAAAAGAGGTTGATAATACTCAAAAAGAACGTAAAAACATTCATCTTATATTGGATCGAACGAAAAAGATTAAAGCTCCCAATATCGTTGAACCAGATGTAGAACCATTTGAAGTTCAGTCAATCATTGATTTGTTAAATGATTCGAGAAAAAAATTGCTGACTTTCCTTAGTACAATAGAGGATAAATCGATATTGGCGGAAAAATCAGTAAAGCATCCTGCCTTTGGTGAATTACCACTTGACCAATGGATTGAACAGATATATTTGCATGAAAAACGACACATAGAACAAATAAAAGAGATAAAATTACTTTTAGATGCGAGGCACTAAACTTATGGTTATCAACGGATTCCTGTTTAAGTAAAGGGGAAAATGGAATTTTAACTTTGTGAAATATTATACTTAAAGTAACGGGGCATTCCTTCAACAAGGGATGCTCTTTTCTTATTGAACGAACGGGCAGAATAGCGCAATAAGAAAAAGGGTATCCAAAGCAAGACTTGACGAGATGTTATGTCAACCTCACATGCTCACATGATAGGTAATAATATATTTTGAGACTCCACAGTTGTTGTCTATTTCCTTTCTTAATAATTTTCATATTATAAAACGTAAAATCAATATTTTAATAAAGGAGTGAAGACGATGGCTGTCTATGTACGCAACAGTACTGATGAAGTCGTCAGTGTTGCCATTGGTTTTCGTGATTCCAGTTGTGGAACAAAGGGTAAAGCCCCTTGGAGAAAGGCTGGTTGGTGGAATGTGAACCCCGGGGAGAGAAGACAGATTTTGACAGGGGATTCCGATGGTCGTCATTACTTTTTTTACGCTGAGGGAAAATTCGGAAGGCTGTGGAATGGGCCATACGGCACTTCTATCCCTAGGGATAGAAGTCCTTTCAATTGGTGTTGGGACTTAGCCTGCACGCCTGGGTGTAAGTCTGTAGGATTTAGGAGAACGCGAACAAGCAACGCGACTAACTTCACAATTACCCTTATACCGCGTAAAAAACTAAAAGCAGGAAAAGCTAAATTGGGTCAGAATCGCATGATACGATACAAGTGAGGAATTACAAATGATTCCTCAAGGTCATTGGATTGCTTATGAAGAAAATAAGCTTAACATGAGATAAGCCTCTTTTTGCTACATGTTTTTACTTATGACAATGGCATCTTTTTCGTATCCCGTTAAGTAACATAGAAAAGGTAGAAATATAAATAGAGTTTGTTTAAAACACTCTTTTTATATAACTAAACGGGATTCGATTGTTCGATAAGTTGGGCTGCGTTCGGTTTTTTATTCAGCTAAAGGGCAGTAATGCTCAATAACACCTCATTAAAGACAATACAATAAGACCACGTTTTCAATGGTCCTCATTCATTTTTATGTTTTTTGTAAATTTTACATGTAATTTCCAATGTTGGGATTCTTCTCAAATTTAACTCCTGTTAAAAGCAAGCATGCGCCAATGAATACTAGAATTTTCTAATTGCAAGTAGGGATAATACTTCAATTAATAAAGATTAATAGTTAAGGAGCCAATGTCGTGGCTCCTTTTCCCGTTGTTCAGCTATTGGGGATAGTTCGATAAATTGGGAGATTTAAATGGAATAATATTTTTTGACTTTCGTCTATTCCCCTTTTTCAAAATTTTCATACCATAATAGAGTAAGTTTGATATTTTAAAAAAGGAGTGACGACGATGGGGCTCATTTTTCGAAACAGAACCAATTCAACCGTGGATGTCGCCTACGCCTACTATGAGAGCAACTGCAGAAGTAAAGGTGGTGTCACCTATATTAAGACTGGCTGGTTCCCTGTGGGCCCTGGGCGGTCGAGGCAGGTTTGGAGCGGATGGGCCGGGGGTCGCACGTTCTTTTTCTACGCCGAGTCCGTGAAAGGAGTGACCTGGGGGGGGAATTATTTTACCCAGGTCCCTGATGATCCCTTCCGTTGGTGCTGGAACACAGGATGCAGTACCTGTACTAATGTAGGGTTTGGAAGGGTCGATGTAGGCACGTTCGACTTTAACCAGTATATCGATCTTACAGCGATACGTAGCCAAGCAAAACCTAAATCGGGTAATATCCTCGTGGCAGTACCTACAAAACTAAAAGAAGTAAAACCTAAATGGGGTAAGATCCGCATGCCGTTGAAGCTAAAAAATGGAAATCCTGTTGGTAAACCGGAAGCAAAACTTAGAAAACTGAAATAAAAGTATTATAAAAAATTGCTAGAAATAAAAAATGAAGTGAACTTAGGGAAATAGGTTGACTCCCTCCTTTTTTTATATTTTTTATTTTAAAGAAAAAAAGAATGCAGTTATCGAATCATGTTTGAAGAGTACCTTCGAGACCGTGGAATCGTACCTTCATATACAATGGAACTTTGGAGTATTGAAGCGATGAAACGTTGTGTAATGAGTGGGCTTGGTATTGCTTGTTTACCTTTAATAACTGTAAAAAATGAAATCAAGGAGGGAAGGTTAAAGATTATTCCCTGCAGAGGTGGTTTTAAACAGATTTTATCCCAAGTTACTTATCATAAAAACAAGTGGATTTCCCCTGCTTTATCAACTTTTATCGATATTACTTTGAAACATGCAAGAGACTGGTCATGTGCGGAGATTTCTTATTAAGTTAACGGGAATCTATACCTAAATAACACCGAATGATTAATGGCTGCCATTTCGATGGTAGCCTATTGTACGATTGGGCAGTTATGCTTAAAGAGGCAGTTGGTAATGATTGTAAAAATTTTTCATTTCTTTGCTTCTCTTATGCCTGCTCCATCTCTATTCATCTCCCTGGCTTTCGGGCCTCTACCTTGTTTACCTACGTTTAACCTAGCCGTTACGATTAGGATCCAAGGCTAACTACCTGTAGTTGGCTCAAACTTTTTGGGTGGATTCGCACCCACACTCACTATATGAAACGGCATTTCTCGGACGCACGGTCAGTTCCCTACCCCGAGGTGGGCATATTTTGGACGCACAAAAAAAGTCTCCTCTGAAGGGAGCTTATTCGACTATCTGCCTAGCTTCGGCGCAATTAGTCCTTATTTCGACTTTCTCACATTGACAACCCGCTGCCGCTTACGCTCGGCTGCTGTCATTGGTTGGACATAACGATAATCTCCTCTTGGTGCAGCCCCTTTTACAGAACCTACTTTGAAACCTTTTCCTGTTGAGGCAGGGATCGCGACTCGTAAGTTATAAGTTGACATCACTCGGGCAATTGGATTCGCGATAGACAGGTTTCCGCCTTCCGAAGTGGCAAAATTTAAGGCTACAGCAAATCTTCCAGGCGCTTGAAGCCATACAGACCCTGAGTCTCCTGGGAGCGAGATCGGACGCGATCCGCGGATCACCGTCTGATTGACAAAACGGAATAAACCGAACGTATACCTTATATCACCGGTCCAATTCACGTCAATCACTGTCCCAGTTACTGGACCTGTAGTACGACCTGTTTTAAATACATTTGTACCGACAGGATAGCTTAGCAGATGGCCAGGCACCGTGGTTAGAAAACCAATGTTATTGGCCAAGTAACGTGGATTCAAAAGAGCGTTGGACGTAGGGAGGGCAATACAGGAATCTTGGAAATTGTTCGCATTGGGAATAAGCGGAACAAACTGAAAAGCTCGGGCCACCCTATCAACAATAGTTCTCCCTCCGTCAGCGGGTCCAGGTTGAAGAGTCTCCGCAAAGGCCGGAGAGTTATTATTAATTAGCACATGGTTGTTACTAAGAATAAACGGCTGGCCGTTTCTAACTACAATGAGACCGGCAGTTCCCGTACTTGGTGGAAGAGTACCAATACTGACCCCCCCAGGAACAGGACGCCAGCGATTTATTGGTGTCTGGGTTATTTTTCCACCTTTTTTTAGGGGGTGAGCCCCTTCCGCATAGAATTTCCCCGACCCGATAAAACGGATAGGAGCGGTTCCACCAGATTTCAACACAGTTGATCTAATGTTTTGCTTTCTTACGGTTGGAAAATTTTTGTCCGTATAAACATAGATCGCCGCTCCTAATTCCGGCTTCAATGGATCGGCATACCCCACTCCTACCGCATGGACATCACGACGTTTAAGCAAGGTATTCGTAATCTTGTTTTTCTGCCTTACAGCCTCTTTGAATGTCGGCATTGTTCACTCTCCTTTATCATTCGGATATTGCAATCTATGCCGACTTGTTCATGAGTGACTAAATAAAAAGCATATTACCCATTCATTTCCGACATCTTTTTTTACAGTTTGACAGTACAGGCCCAGGTACTGGCTGAAACTGCCGAGGTGCGACCCGAATGTATCTTCCTCCATTAGATGGCGAACCCTCTGTTGCTATTACATCCGCATGAAGATTCATAACAAAGTTCAAAGAAGGCTTCCTATGGAAGCCTATTCGAAGATGTCAACGAGTTATTATGCCAAAGCACTTTAGCTTGGGAAGTTATTCCAAAGAGGATGCATCAGAATTTGAGAAAAACTTTGGTAAGGACTTTTCTAAACAATTATTGAGTATAGAAATGAAAAATATAGCTTTATTCATTGACGAGTGGGAGGATGGAAAAGACTATAACCACCTCGGGGGTGATACCCCCTCAGGTAGGGGTCTGACCCCTATCGGAATTTGGCGGTATTCACGAACAGCGGAGAGCGCCTGCCTTGTAAGCAGGAGGTCATAGATTCGATCCATTTTAGCTCCACCAAATTTTATTACGTTGGAATATATTAAAAATTAATTGACAATTGCGTTATATCAGCATATTATTAGGTTAAACGTTTTAGCAAATTCATTTAGCACTTGGCTATAACGTTTCAGCTAAGAGAGATGGAGAGAAGCTATGGCAAGTATTAAAGAGATTGCGAAAATGGCTGAGGTGTCGGTAGGGACGGCTTCTATTGTTCTGAACGGCAAGGGGGATCAGATGAGAATATCCCAAGCCACGCAGAAGAGAGTACTCGAAACTGCTCAGAGATTGGGGTATCAACCGAATATATCAGCAAGGCGCCTTCGCAGCGGAAGTGAAAAGGCGGTCCCTGTGATTGCGGTTCTATGGACATTGGATACGCGAGCTTCCCTTGTGAGCCGATTTCTCAGAGGGATTCAGCCTCATCTATTTAACCAAGCTCGTCCATTTGAGATGCTTGTACAGCCTTACGAGATCTCCAAGATTGATCAAATTGAAAGTTTGCTGACAGGCACGCGATTTAACGGGGCTATCATTGCAAACGCTTCCGAAAGGGACCAGAACTATCTGGAAAACACGGATTTAAACGTTCCGATTGTGCTTTACCTAAGGAATTCGAATAAATATAGTTATGTCACGGCTAATGGCTATGAGACAGGCATGAACATAGCGAAGCTATTTGCAAAAAGAGGGCATCAAAAAGTAGGGATCGTGATACCGAATATATCTTCTCAGGCGATTCATCTTCGTAAAGAGGGGTTTCTGGAAGGGGCGCGCATACATGGATTGGAGCTGTCCCCCAAGCATATTTTATTTGAAAGCTTTACAGAAGAAGGCGGATATCTTGTCGCTAACGATTTGCTGCGGGAAGGCGAATGGCCGTCAGCGTTATTCTTTATAAGCGATCAAATGGCTACTGGGGCATTGGTGGCCTTCCACGAAGCGGGGGTGAAAGTCCCGCAGGATATCGAAATGATGGGCCACGATAATTATGACCAAGCGAGGTTTACCATTCCTTCGCTGTCTACCGTTCATCTGCCGGTAGAAGAGATGGCAGGAGCTTGTGTGGATATTCTTCTGGATCACATTGAACATAAGGTGACATCCCCCGTATCCGTGTCCTTTGAAACGGAGTTAAGAATACGTCAAAGCTGCGGCGGATTCCCTGATCAGAGTTCATAAGAAAAGGAGAATAAGGGAATGACGACACAAGGTAATTCCGTCCTTAAAGGGGTTGTATCGCTGATGCTTACTCCTTTTAAAGCGGATGGAGAAATTGACTGGAAGGCGTATGATGCCTACGTCGATTGGCAGCTGTCAGCGCAGCCGGATGGGTTGTTTTCGGTATGCGGAAGCAGCGAAATGAAGTGGCTGACAAGGGAAGAGCGATACATGCTCGCACGCCAAACCGTGAATCGGGCCGAGGGAACCCCGGTGCTTGCGACTGCGAATTTGGAAAATCACCTTTCCGATCATGAAGAAGAGGTCCGGCGAATCGGAGATGCGGGGGTTTCCGGTATTGTTTTAGTCCCGCCGCCCGACATGGGAGAAGAGCAGGCGCGATTGGGGGATTACTTTGCTCAATTGGCCGAGATTTCGCCTTGTCCGGTCTACTTGTACGAATGGCCGCAAATCCATCCTTATTTCATCTCGCCAGAGATATGGGGGCTATTGAGTAAGCAATACGGGATGAAAGGGATTAAAGATACCACCTGTACCATGGAAGGAATCCAAGCGAAAATCATGAATTCCCCGGAGGATACGATCGTGTTTCAAGCGAATACTCCTTTTCTGCTGGATTCCATAACCACTGGTGCGCAAGGGATCATGGCCATTACGTCTGCCGCGTTGAATGAATTGGTGGTAGCCTTCTGGAAGGAAGCAACGAAGGATCCTTTTTCGCCTAAAGCTAAAACGTTTCAGCAACAGCTTGTATTCCTAGACAGCGTCCTGCGTTTCGCTTACCCGGCTACAGCGAAGTACTTAGCTCAATTGCAAGGGCTTCCATTAGAGCTTTATTGCCGCTGGCCGGTTGAGCTTAAGCCGGAGGCTCGAAAAGCGATATCCGTTTTCTATGAGGTGTATAAGGAATGGAAGGAATCTCATTTACATAACGAGGAGGATGGAAGATGAGTCAGAAGCAAAAAAGGTGGATTGGGGATTTTCCGAAGATCGGAATCCGTCCAGCGATTGATGGCCGGCGCGGAGGCATTCGCGAATCTCTGGAGGAAGTGACCATGAACATGGCGAAAGCCGTAGCTGCCTTTCTTCGGGATCATGTGAAGTATCCCGATGGAACACCGGTAGAATGCGTGATCGCCGATACCTGCATTGGCGGAGTGGCTGAAGCGGCTCAAACCAGTGAGAAATTTCGCCGCGAAGGGGTAACTGCAACGCTCACCGTGACTCCATCCTGGTGTTATCCGACGGAGACGATGGATCAGGATCCTCTAACGATTAAGGCGATTTGGGGATTTAATGGTACGGAAAGGCCGGGAGCGGTATATTTAGCGGCGGCTCTAGCCGCTCATAACCAAAAGGGACTTCCTGCCTTTAGCATCTACGGCCGGGATGTACAAGATATTGGGGATACCTCCATTCCGCAGGATGTTCAGGAAAAGCTTTTGCAATTTGCCAGAGGAGCTCTCGTGGTGGGGATGATACGCGGCAAATCCTATCTTTCCATGGGATCCGTATCCATGGGGATCGCGGGATGTATCGTCGATGAGGGGTTTTTCCAGAAATATCTTGGTATGAGAAATGAATACGTCGATATGAGCGAGTTTATCCGCCGCATGGAGCTGAACATTTACGATGAGGCGGAATTTGAAAGCGCACTCGCTTGGGTGAAGGAGCATTGCCGGGAAGGACGGGATGTCAATCCTCCTCATCTGCAAAGAACGAGGGAGCAAAAGGATAAGGATTGGGAAACCGTGGTGAAAATGACCTTGATTGCAAGAGATCTGATGATCGGCAACCCGAAGCTGGCGGAAAAGGGATATGGAGAAGAAGCGCTAGGGCGCAACGCGATTGCGGCGGGTTTTCAAGGGCAACGAGCATGGACTGATTTTATGCCGAACGGCGATTTTATGGAAGCGATTTTAAGCTCTTCTTTTGATTGGAATGGCATTCGGGAACCTTTTATCCTATCCACGGAAAACGATACGCTCAATGCGGTGACGATGCTGTTTGGTCATCTGTTAACGAATTCGGCTCAGATTTTTGCCGATGTTCGCACTTACTGGAGTCCGGAAGCCGTTCAGCGCGTAACCGGAAAAGAATTGACAGGATTAGCTTCCCAGGGAGTAATTCACTTGATTAATTCAGGCCCTGCTGCTTTGGATGGAACGGGGCAGCAAGCCCGCGATGGGCAGCCAGCCATGAAGCCGTTCTGGGAGATCACAGAGGAAGAGGTGAGAAAGACGCTGGAGGCGACGGAATGGTGTCCTGCGGTAGACTTCTTTCGAGGCGGAGGATTTTCCACCGATTACACCACACAAGGCGGCATGCCGGTCACGATGTCGCGTTTGAACTTGGTTCAAGGCTTGGGCCCTGTCCTTCAGCTTGCGGAGGGATATACCGTGGAGCTGCCTCAGGATGTTCACGATATCTTGGATGAACGGACCAATTCGACCTGGCCGACCACCTGGTTTGTTCCTAAGGTCAATGGAGAAGGAGCATTCAAGGATGTGTATTCGGTGATGAATAATTGGGGATCCAATCATTGTGCGCTAAGCTATGGCCATATCGGTTCGGACTTGATCACGCTGGCCTCCATGCTGCGTATACCGGTATCTATGCACAATGTGGAAGACGAGCGAATCTTCCGCCCGAGCACGTGGAGTGCCTTTGGAGCATCCGATCCGGCAGGAGCAGATTACCGCGCATGTGCTGCTTTTGGACCTCTATATAAAGCCTAGAGTTGGGTGAACCGGAAAAGGAGGGACAAAGGATTGAAGAGGAAATATAGCATTGGGATTGATTTTGGAACACAGTCAGGCAGGGCCTTGTTAGTGGATGTTCGGACAGGGGAGGAGCTGGCGGTTCATGTCACTACATACGCACATGGCGTGATGGACGACAGGCTGCCAAACGGCGAAAGGCTCGAACCGGATTGGGCCCTGCAGCATCCGGGCGATTATTTGCAGGTGCTGTTTGAAGCGGTCCCCGAGGTCCTGCGTGCGGCTCAAGTCGACCCCCAGGATGTGATCGGGATTGGAATCGATTTCACCTCATGCACCATGATGCCCTTAGATGGTGATGGGCAGCCCTTATGTTTAGATCCCAAGTGGGAAAACCATCCGCACAGCTGGGTAAAGCTTTGGAAGCATCATGCTGCTCAGCCCCAGGCGGATGAAATCAACGAGTTGGCCGAGAAACGCGGGGAAAGCTTCCTACCCCGGTATGGCGGAAAAGTTTCATCGGAATGGATGTTTCCCAAAATCCTTCAGATCGTAAGGGAGGCGCCAGACGTATTTAAGGCCGCCGACCTGTTTTTGGAAGCCTGTGATTGGATCACGCTGCAATTGACCGGAAGGCTCCTTCGCAGCAGCGGAACCAGCGGGTATAAGGGGCTTTGGCATAAAGAAGAGGGCTATCCGGATCCCGCATTTTTCAGGGAGCTGGATGATCGGTTGGAGGACATCGTGAACACGAAGATGCGCGGATCGATTGTTCCCATTGGACAGAAGGCTGGGGAGCTAACGGAAAAAATGGCTCAACGCACGGGCTTGCTCCCGGGTACACCGGTCGCCGTGGGGATTATTGATGCCCATGCCTCGGTTCCAGCCGTAGGAGCAGTGCGTTCCGGCCAACTGGTGATGGCGATGGGCACCTCCACTTGCCATATGCTTCTTTCGGAAATGGAAAAGAAGGTCGAAGGAGTTTGTGGGGTGGTTGAGGATGGCATGATTCCAGGATGCTTTGCCTATGAAGCGGGTCAGGCCGCTGTGGGAGACATTTTTTCCTGGTTTGTGGAGCAAGGCGTGCCGGAGCAAGTCAAAAGGCAAGCAGAAGAGGAAGGGAAAACCCTGCATCAGTGGCTTGAGCAGAAGGCCGCTGCTTACAAGCCCGGTGAAACCGGCCTGCTGGCGCTTGACTGGTGGAATGGGAACCGATCGGTCTTGGTCAATGCGGATCTCTCCGGTTTGATCCTAGGGTATACGCTGTCCACGAAACCCGAGGAGATCTATCGGGCCTTGCTGGAAGCCACCGCTTTTGGCACGCGAAAGATTATCGAGGGATTCGTGGCAGGCGGTCTTGCGGTTCATGAAATTTTTGCTTGCGGGGGAATTCCCCAACGAAACCGGCTATTAATGCAAATCTATGCCGATGTCACGAATCGTGAGATCAAAATCGCCGATTCTACGCAGGATCCCGCTCTTGGTGCAGCGATGTTCGGGGCGGTTGCAGCAGGAAAAGACAGTGGGGGATATGACAGCATTTTTGAGGCTGCAGAGAAGATGGCCCGGGTCAGAGAGGAAACCTACCGCCCCATAGCCGAGCATGTTACCCTATATGATCAGCTCTATAAGGAATATGCTAAACTCCATGACTACTTTGGCCGAGGGGAAAATGAGGTTATGCCATTGCTAAAGCGTTTGAAAAATCAAAAATATAAAGGGGGATGTTAGGATGAAAAAGTTTGGAATGGGAGTATTATCCACGATTTTAGCAGGTGCAATGTTGGTGGGCTGCGGGCAGCAAACGAATGAAACCGCAAAACCGGAAGCGCCAGCGGATTCGGCAGCGAAGGAAGCGCCAGCGGATTCCGGAAAAACCTTTAATCTGAAATTCTCGACGGCCAGTGTTCCGAATGATGCCCATACCAAGGCGTTAGAGGTTTTAAAGGAAGAAATTGAAAAGAGCACAGAAGGAAGAGTCAAAGTGGAGATCCATCATTCCAGCTCTTTATACAACCAGGATAATGAAAGACAGGCGCTGATGAGGGGAAATTTGGAAATGGCCTATACTTCGGCTCCCTGGATGGCTGAATTTGTCCCATCGCTTAATATGTTCACAGCCGGTTATATGTTTAAGGATTACGATCATATGACCAAAGTGCTCAATGGAGAAATCGGAAAGCAAGTATTTGAAGAAGTCGTGGAAAAAACAGGCGTTCGTCCTCTAGGAGCTTTTTATCTGGGTTCAAGAGAGATCAACTTAAGAGAAAACAAAGAAGTGAAGACGCCAGAGGATTTAAAGGGCGTAAAGCTGAGAATGCCAAATACTCCTTCTTGGCTCTTCCTGGGTGAAGCGTTAGGTGCCAACCCGACTCCGCTTGCTTTCTCCGAATTGTATATGGCGCTTAGCACGGGTGCGGTCGATGGCCAGGATAATCCGCTGCCAACGGTACAGAACGCCAAGTTTTACGAAGTGACCAAATCAATTAGTCTGACCCATCATATCATTGACTCCACTTGGCCGACGATCAATGAAGAAGTATGGCAGGAAATGGGGCCTGAGCTGCAGGAAAAAATGGTTGCTGCAGTGGAAAAAGCGAGAGAGTTTACGGATCAAACGAACCTAAAGGCAGAAGCGGAGCTCGTGGAATTCATGAAGCAGCAGGGATTAACCGTCACGGAGCCAGATCGGGAAGCGTTCAGCACCCAGGTACTGAACAAGTACTTAGAGAACAAGGAAATCACCAAGGATTGGAATATGGACTTGTATCAGCAAGTGCAAGATATGGCCAAGTAAAAAAAGATGGTGACGCCTTTCGCACCGGTTGAAGGTGTGAAGGGCGTACTTCAAATGGGGGGATGATCATGAAAAGATTGGGGATGTTCCTGCTGAATGTGGTGGAGATTTATATCCCTCTTGCCGCCTTTTTCCTGATGTTTTGCTTATTTCTTTTGCAGATTTTTTTCCGGTATGTATTAAACCAGCCGCTTACGTGGGCATTTGAATTAACGACCATGGCTTTTGTTTGGACGGTGTTATTAGGGGCGGGATATGCAAGGAGAAAGCAAGAACATGTGGCTTTTACGATGATTTACGATGTACTGAACGCCAAAAAGCAAGCGATTTTTCGGATATTGGGCAATGGGCTGATCATCGTTGCCTTTGCGCTGGCTGTATATCCTGTCTATGATTATTTGCAATTTTTGTATATTCAAAAGTCATCCGTTCTTCGCATTCCTTTCAATATCGCTTTTATGCCCTTTTTAGTTTTCTTATTGCTGATGATTGGCCATTCGGTGCATGACGTCTGGCAGGATGTAAAAAAGCTTGCCGCGGGAGAGTACAGCAAAGCCTGCTCGACTGAGGAGTGCCCGGAACAAATCATAAGCTAATGAAATGGAGGTGGAAACCTTGACCGCATTGATCTGGATACCGATAGCCATCTTTGTTCTTACCTTTATCTTGAGAATGCCGATCTCCTTAGGCATGATCTCCGCCGCTATTTTCTATTTTCTTGCCAAAGGGCAGGATGTCGCTCAAATTGTGGATAATGTGGCGATGAATTTATATGCCTCCTTTGTCATGCTGGCGGTGCCGCTCTTCATTTTTACCGCCAATGTCATGAATTCGGGAAAAGTGACCGAGATTGTGTTTACCTTTGCCAATAGCCTAGTCGGCCGATACCGCGGAGGGATGGGGCATGTTAATGTCCTGGCATCGCTTATCTTTTCTGGGATGACCGGATCGGCTGTTGCCGATGCATCAGGCCTCGGAAAGATGGAAATTGAAGGGATGAAAAAGCAAGGGTATGATGCCCCCTTCAGCTGCGCGATTACCGCGACTTCGGCGACCATTGGTCCGATTTTCCCGCCGAGTATTCCCCTTGTGATTTATGCCATGCTTTCCGGTGCTTCCATTGGGGCTCTTTTTATGGCAGGGATTGTTCCGGGGATCCTCATCGCTGCTGCGTTAATGATTTATATCGTCTATATTGCACGCAAACGGAATTATCCCAAAGGGACTCAATATGCTTTAAGAGACTTTTTGTATTATTCCGTGAAGGCTGGTCCCGCATTGCTCACCCCCATTGTGCTTCTCGGAGGCATCTATTCCGGGGTCATGACCCCGACCGAGGCGGGGGCGGTTGCTGCTCTTTATGCCTTGATCATTTCCTTTTTTGTGTACCGCACGATGGGATTGAAAAGTCTGGGAGAAATGCTGGCGGACACCGTAAGGTCGACGGGTAATCTGGGACTGCTCGTCGGAGCCGCCTATTGTTTCTCGTTTATCGTAGCTTCCGAGCAAATTCCGGCTGCGATTTCCGAGCTCTTATTAGGCATTACGGAAAATAAATACGTGTTGCTGCTGATCGTGAATGTTCTATTCCTGATCTTAGGCATGTTTTTGGATACTTCCACTATTGCCCTTGTCTTTATCCCGATGATTTTGCCCATGATCGAAGCGGTAGGCATTGATCTTGTCCATTTTGGAGTCGTGATCGTTCTGAACATGATGATTGGGCTTTCTACGCCTCCATTTGGGGTGCTGCTCTTCATCGTTTCCGCGGAATCGTATACTCCGTTAAAGGATGTCATTAAAGAAATATGGCCTATGGTCATCGTGATGATCATTGTCCTTTTACTGATTACGTATATTCCGGAGCTGGTTCTATTTGTCCCGGATATGCTAGGCCATGGATAAGGAGGGGAACGCATTGAAGAAACAGGCAAGCATTGTCGTCGTGGGAAGCTTGAATATGGACCTTGTGATTTCGGCACCAAGAATTCCGCTTCCGGGAGAGACGATCCGGGGTACATCGTTTGCTACGGTATTTGGGGGCAAGGGGGCTAATCAAGCGGTCGCCGCCAAACGGTTGGGTGCCGAGGTAGAGATGATAGGGGCTGTGGGCAGTGACTCGTTTGGCGAACAAATTATCGATCATTTGAAAAAGGAACACGTGGGCATCGGGCATCTCGCAAGGGTTCCAGAGACGTCTACGGGAGTAGCCATGATTACGGTCAGTGAGTCGGGGGAAAATTCCATCGCTCTGTCTCCGGGCGCGAATGATGATGTGACGCCGGAGTGGGTTCGCCAAGCAGAGGCTGCCATTGCCAAGGCGGATATGCTGTTGGTTCAATTGGAAATTCCGATGGATGCGGTTAAAACGGCCATTGAACTGGCTCACAAGCATCGGGTGAGGGTGATTCTGAACCCCGCCCCGGCCGCGGCATTGTCGGCTTCCCTACTGGAAAAAGTGGATATCCTGATCCCGAATGAGACGGAGGGGCAGCTGCTGGCTTTTAACAGCCTGGATGAGGAATGTCGTGCCGAATCGATCATTGGGAGAATCAGAGAGCAAGGAGTCGGCACGGTGGTCATCACGCAAGGGGGAAAGGGCGTTACATACGATGCGGGAGAAGGTCTGCGCCATGCCCCTGCCTATCCCGTCAAGGCGGTAGACACGACCGCTGCCGGAGATTCGTTTTGTGCAGGCTTAGCGGTAGCCTTAGCGGAAGGAGCTTCTTTTCAGGAAGCTGTGGATTTTGCCCAAAAGGTAGGCGCGATCACGGTGACGAAGTTTGGCGCGCAACAATCCTTGCCTTACCGGGAGCAAGTAAACAATATAACCAAATGAAAAGGATAGGTGGATAAAATGAAAAAATTATACGGCGTGACAACAGCGATGGTGACTCCCTTTAATCAGGAAGGGCAAGTGGATGTAGACAAGCTGAAGAATCTGACGGAGTTTCTCATTTCAAAAGGGGTTCACTGCTTGTATCCATGCGGAACGACAGGGGAAATGCTTCGCCTCTCGGTAGATGAACGAAAAGCCATTGCGGAAACGGTGGTTCGAACCGCTGATGGGCGAGTGACCGTGTTCATTCATGTTGGGGCCATGACGCAGGAAGACACGATCGAGCTGGCTAAGCATGCGCATGCAATTGGTGCAGACGGGATTGGAGTGGTCACTCCAGCCTTCTTCGGAGCCAATGATCGAGAGCTAGAGGAGTATTTTGTCAAAGTGGCTTCCAGTGTGCCGGAGGATTTTTCCGTCTACCTATACAATATCCCTCAATGTGCAACGAATGATCTAAAGACGGACGTGGCTCAGCGCGTGGCCAATCGCTGCAAAAACGTCGTCGGAATCAAATACAGCTTCCCTGATTTCTTAAGAACCAATGAGTATCTGGCTATTCATGATGGGGACTTTTCCGTTCTTCCGGGTGCAGACCGATTGTTTCTTCCTGCCTTGGCGATGGGATGCGACGGGGTCGTTTCAGGGGTTTCCTCCGTTTACCCAGAGCCGTTCGTAGCCGTCTATCAAGCTTTTCAGGAAAATGATCTGCCAAAGGCTAGAGAAATTCAAAGGGTGGCCATTCAAGTCTGTGAAACGCTGAAGAGCGGAAGCAATATGTCCTACTTTAAAGAGGCGCTAAAACTAAGAGGAGTAGATGCCGGCCATATGAAGCAGCCTCAATTGGATCTTACACCGGAAGAACTTTCTTCTCTCAAGCTGGAGTTAGAAGCCGTGGAGCGAAATCTAAAGAAGGTATTACTATAAAAGCGGGCGGAGAGGTGTCGTTGATAAGCGGCACCTTTTCTGCATTTTGTTCAAAATTAGACGGATGAACCATTTGATAATACAATAGTGAAATTTTAGTTAATTTTCTATTAAGATTATGCTAAATATGGTTCTATTCCCCCATTTTATTGCAGCCTTTGATAAAATGAATCTAACCAGGTGTTAACTGGGTAATTCATGGCTAGGAGGCATTCAATGATTAAAACCTTTATACTCGATACCTCAGCAATTATTGAAGATCCTAAATTTATTCTTTCTCTCCAGGATAACATTGTCATTATTCCCGAAGTGGTATTAGAAGAGCTGGATCATCTTAAAGAAAACAAGGGATATAAGGGACACAGTGCCCGGGAAGCTCTGCGGACCTTAGATGACCTTGCTAATCATGGGAAAACGAAAGAGGTAAAGGAATCTCTAGCCGAGGGGATACACCTGCCTGGTGGAGGAGTCATAAAGGTAGAACTGAACCACATTAAAGAAAAAATGCCTCATTCATGGATTGCTGACAAGTCAGATAACCGGATTCTGCAAGTATGCATCGGATATATAGAGGAGCATCGGCGAAAAGCAAATCCCGGCCCTGTTTTATTAGTCACAGAAGATGCGGGTTTGCGTGTCAAAGCGGATACATTACAGATCCCTTGTGAAAGCATTCGGCAAAACCGTGCTCCGAAATTGACGGATCAGTATACGGGAAGAACGGATTGTTTAGTTGATCCGAAATGGATCAACACCCTTCAGCAGGAAGAATGGTTAGATCCTCAATGGATTGGCTTAAATTCTCAAGATCTCGTTGCTAATCAATTTATCATTTTGCAGAATATATTTCAGGAGAAGCATACATATGTCGGAATGTGGACTGGCGAAGGAATTATACCGATAAAACATTTAGGCAGTCATTACCCTGCAGGAATAAAGCCCCGAAACCTATTTCAGCAACTTATGATTCACATGTGCCTATTGCCTGCTAAACAAGCTCCTTGTGTCATCATCAAAGGACCGGCAGGAACAGCAAAGACGTTAATTGGCGTCGCTTGCGGCTATCATCAGGTCAGGCACTTTGGAGGGTACAAGCGTGATGAGGTAGGATATCGAAAACTTCTAGTTTGTCGACCAGCTGTGAGCGATGAAGACCTGGGCTATCTGCCGGGAACCGAACAAGAGAAACTAGCACCGTACATGCGTCCCATCCGCGACAATTTGGAAACGATTTTACGAGCCTCATCCAAAAACAGGGAATCCGAGGAATTGCAAAAAGAGTTGGTTCTCCAATCTGAAATTAATAAATTATTCGAAAGCGGGATCATCGACTGCCAAGCTGTGGGTTTCTTGCGTGGCCGAAGTATCCCTGACCAATACATTATTGTCGATGAGGCACAAAACCTGACTGGAAGTCAGGTGGAGATGATTCTTACACGTATTGGGGAAGGCAGTAAATTAGTCTTATTGGGAGACCCCAAGCAAATCGATCACCCCTACTTGGATGAGAGAAGCAACGGGTTGAGTGTTGCTTCAGAAATTATGAAGGGTGATCCCTTATGCATTCAATTGACGCTTTCGGAATCCGAATCCGTTCGGTCGCCCCTCGCCAAATCGGCAGCAGAACGGTTTAATCGACGGAAACAGGAGACGAAAAAGTGGGACATGTAGCGATTTATCTAGGAAATGGCCATGTTTTGCATACTTTTCGAGAGGGCATTGGGGTCACGATTAGTCCGATCCACAAAGGGTCGATCTGGTATACGCGGTACCTGTTTGCTAAACGGTTGTTATAAAAAGGCTAATATTTATTGCTTCGCTATCGGGATTCTATAGTTAAATAACACCAAATAATTAATGGCTGCCATTTTTGATGGCAGCCTATTGCGCTACTTGGGAAGAATACTTCAATAACCTTTTTATCTCAATAAGGTTCACCTAAATGGCACTGGTGTTGGATATAAAAGAGGGCTACTAACAAAACACGCAGATTTCTTACTCTAAGCCGTCAACACCAAGTGTTATGCTGGGATCCTACATTTTTCATTATTTGTGCTTATGCTCTGCGAGCCGGAGGAATACTTTGGGGATTGTGAAACACATTTCTAGGGTCATATTTAGCTTTTACTCTCCGCAATCTAGGAAAGTTCGTTCCATAGTAAATCGGCCCGGAATTTTTAATCCCTTGGTCTGGAACGTTTATATAGGACCCCACGATAAAGGACTGTAATTTCCGGCGTGTATTGCGAGCTAAGGCAATATTTTTAGCAGCTTCGGATTGCTTGATCCATGAGCTGTTCCATTCTACATAAAATTTCGCTTTACGCCAGAAGAACGCGGTTGCTTTAGGTGATATACGACTTACTGCTCCGCCCCAATTGAGAAAAAAGAATCCCGCGAAGTCTCCCTCTACTTTCTTTAAGAATTCGCGCATGGCCTTAATGGCCTTATCTGGAAACGGACGTCTTGCAAAACCGGAAGAGAACTGGTTACTGAACCTTTGAGTAAGCACCGGATCGGGAGGTAATAAAAAGTTCACTGCTTTCGGGTAAGGTAACAACCGGATTATTTTCTTCGTGGGAGTTCCGACACTCGTAACGGGATTTAATAGGCGAATGGCCTCCGTTCTTGGTCCGAGGAACAGCCCTTCCATAGTGACATTGCCTCCTTTTTTCGGACCGATATTTAATTCGGTGCCCAGTCTGGGATCGACGGAAGGAGCCCATTGTTGCCATGCTTTGAATACCTTTTCGAATTGATTCCATGGCCAGGTGATCTGAAATACGGTTGCTCTGGCTGGAGCGCGATGCACTTTAAATTTGTATCGGGTGTATATCCCAAAGTTACCGCCGCCACCTCCGCGGGAAGCCCATAGGAGATCAGCGTTACGATTTTTATCAGCACGAATCACTTTTCCCTTCGCGTCAACCATTTCAAGTCCGATCAGGTTATCGCAGATGAGGCCGACCGACCGCTGGAGCGGCCCGATTCCCCCACCGACTGTGATTCCGCCGATCCCAACCGAAGGGCTGTCACCAAAGGGAGATATAAACCCTTGCGGTGCAAGTGTTTTTGCGATTCTTCCTACTCTATTGCCAGTCTCAACAATGACAGTTCCATTTTTTTTATTTAGCTTAATTTTCTTCATCTCACTTACATCGACTACAATGCCACCATTGACCTGTGAAAGATCGGTTTCCAGCGCATGTCTTCCACTTCTGGCCCGGATGGGGACATTATTCTCGCGGGCCCATTTGATGGCGTTTGCCACATCTTGTGTTCTTTGAGCAAAAACAAACACTTTGGGGAATCTGTTAGTATGGGGATCCCAATTCTTACGTGCTAATTCATAACCCGGGTCTCCTCTAAGGATAACTCGCCCGGTAAGCTGTGTTTTTGATTTCACTAATCCCAACTCCCTATAAGTAAATTATTACACTGTAATCCAACAAATAAGGCACCATATATCATAGTAGGAACGAATCGGCTCTTTTAAAAGAACGAATCTGTAAATGTTATCTCCATCTAAGGTACATTGTTAATCTACAACATTGTGAACCTTGAGTATCGGCATGAATTGTTAATAAAACACCATCGGGGGTATAGCTAGTGGTAACTGGTGTGGCTGTTCCAATCGACTTTATTAGACGGTCTACTTCTCGTTGGTTTCCTGCCTGTGCAGCAGACATTAATTGATGAGCAAATGGCGATTGCGCAAGCTTACTCAATATAGTTGCCGATTCATTAGCTATTTTTTGAAAAGCAACTACCGAATGGTGGAATGTGGCAGTGTCAACTGGAGGGTATTGTCGACTCCAATCATAATGGGGAAATGGATAATACATTTCGTAGTAAGACATCATAAAATGTAGCCTCCTTGTTTTATGTCATAAAGTGATGATAAACAACATATTCGGAGTAGGTAAATGGTGTATAGACAGATGTCACGATCCTACGAAATGAAAGTCCAATTCATCTGCTGAGTCGATTCGATAGTTACGTAAAAACCTAAACCAAATAACACTTTGTTCAGCTATCGGGATTCGATAGCTAAATAGCATCAAAAAAATCATTGGCTGCCCCTTTTGATGGCAGCCTATTGCGCTATTGGGATAGCGGAATAAACAAGTCTTAATCAAAGCACGATCTTATTAAATTTTTTATAAAAGACGGGTACAATCATATATAACAAATCTTAGATAGATGGGAGATTGATTATGTAAACAAGCCTCTTTTTTTCTTTATTTATTTTTCAGTAATTTTTGTGTATTCAATGGATTGCCTTTTTTAAATTTTGATCTGATTGCAATAAAATCACTAATTAGACAGCAATAGTGGTTTTTAATTCCTTAATTAGGAAATGGTAAGAAAAAAGAATAAGGGGTTTTGATCTTGTTCTCTCATCATCTCTTAAAGGAAGAGTTTAACGGTTTTGTGGTTATTTTATACATGAACTCGTTCCAAATGGAGTTCGCTCGTGAATTCGGGAACAAAGAAGAGTATCGACAATGGATCCAACAATCTGTAAAACAATATGTTCAGGAACATTTACCCGGCGTAAAATTAAAAGCTGCCAAGGTTATGCTTGGATCATTGTTAATTGCTACGATCCCTATCGATACAGGAAAAGTGTTTGCTCAAAATGAGCACAACATTTCTTCTCATCGTGTGGTTAAAGGTGACACTTTAGCCCTTATCGCTCAACGGTATCAGACCACCACTGAAGAAATTAAGTACACCAATCGTTTGGTGAGTGATGAAATTTATATTGGCCAAATCTTACACATCCCATCCTCCATTATAAGGGAATTACCTAATGGAATCCTGAAATGGGGTTCACGGGGAGAGGCGGTACGGAAGCTCCAAGAGGTCCTCCTCCTATTGGGATATCGAATTGAAGCAGATGGAATTTTTGGTCCAAAAATGCACCAAGTCATGCTGCATTTCCAGCGGGCTCATCATTTACAGGCTGATGGCATATACGGTCTAGCGACACGCCAACAGTTGAAAGAAAGATTGTTCCATGTCGTGCGTGAAGTCAGGAATCCATTGGATCGACTTGTTTTGGTCAACAAACGGAATGCGCTCCCTTCAGGATTTGTCCCGCCTGATTTAGTGATCCCAAATGTTCCGTTTTCCTTCGCAGGATTCGATCCCAAAAAACAGATGCGTGAAGAGGCCGCTCGTGCGCTCTCGGAACTTTTTAAACAAGCTGAAAAGGAAGAAATCTACCTGTATGCAGCTTCAGGATACCGTTCTTATGATCGGCAAAAAAGTATCTTTGCGTCCAGTGTTAGTCGAAACGGATGGGATCTTGCCACAAAATATAGTGCAAAGCCTGGACAAAGTGAGCACCAAACAGGTTTAGCAATGGATGTTACCAGTCGGTCGGCAAACTTTGCATTAACCAGCTATTTCGGTGAAACCCCAGAGGGGAAGTGGTTAGCACAAAACGCTCATGAGTTTGGATTTATTGTTCGTTATCCTAAAGATAAAGAGAATTTAACAGGATATGAATACGAACCCTGGCATATCCGTTATATCGGAAAGCAAGCTGCCAAATATATCTTTGAAGAGGATTTAACCTTAGAGGCATACATCGGAGGTTGACAGAAACGGCTAGAAAAATTGATACTTAAACAAGAAACTGTTGCTGCACGACGGGAGTCTTTAGTTGAATAAAGAAAGTGATCAAAGCCCCAGTGAGGGCTTTTATTTTTTATCCCAATAGGGTAAACCCTTAAACACCACCAATGACGATGAACTTAAAGGTATGTTAAAAGATGCAGTGAAGGTATGCTCTGACCATGCAAAACAATTGGAGCAATTTATGAGGAAGGAAGGGGTTGCTTTACCACCTGTCTCAGAACCCAAACCTTTTTAACCTAGCCGTTACGATTAGGATCCAAGGCTGACTACCTGTAGTTGGCTCAACCTTTTTGGGTGGATTCGCACCCACACTCACTATATGAAACGGCATTTCTCGGAAGCACGGTCAGTTCCCTACCCCGAGGTGGTTTATCCCCGAGGTGGGCATATTTTGGACGCACAAAAAAAGTCTCCTCTGAAGGGAGCTTATTCGACTATCTGCCTAGCTTCGGCGCAATTAGTCCTTATTTCGACTTTCTCACATTGACAACCCGCTGCCGCTTACGCTCGGCTGCTGTCATTGGTTGGACATAACGATAATCTCCTCTTGGTGCAGCCCCTTTTACAGAACCTACTTTGAAACCTTTTCCTGTTGAGGCAGGGATCGCGACTCGTAAGTTATAAGTTGACATCACTCGGGCAATTGGATTCGCGATAGACAGGTTTCCGCCTTCCGAAGTGGCAAAATTTAAGGCTACAGCAAATCTTCCAGGCGCTTGAAGCCATACAGACCCTGAGTCTCCTGGGAGCGAGATCGGACGCGATCCGCGGATCACCGTCTGATTGACAAAACGGAATAAACCGAACGTATACCTTATATCACCGGTCCAATTCACGTCAATCACTGTCCCAGTTACTGGACCTGTAGTACGACCTGTTTTAAATACATTTGTACCGACAGGATAGCTTAGCAGATGGCCAGGCACCGTGGTTAGAAAACCAATGTTATTGGCCAAGTAACGTGGATTCAAAAGAGCGTTGGACGTAGGGAGGGCAATACAGGAATCTTGGAAATTGTTCGCATTGGGAATAAGCGGAACAAACTGAAAAGCTCGGGCCACCCTATCAACAATAGTTCTCCCTCCGTCAGCGGGTCCAGGTTGAAGAGTCTCCGCAAAGGCCGGAGAGTTATTATTAATTAGCACATGGTTGTTACTAAGAATAAACGGCTGGCCGTTTCTAACTACAATGAGACCGGCAGTTCCCGTACTTGGTGGAAGAGTACCAATACTGACCCCCCCAGGAACAGGACGCCAGCGATTTATTGGTGTCTGGGTTATTTTTCCACCTTTTTTTAGGGGGTGAGCCCCTTCCGCATAGAATTTCCCCGACCCGATAAAACGGATAGGAGCGGTTCCACCAGATTTCAACACAGTTGATCTAATGTTTTGCTTTCTTACGGTTGGAAAATTTTTGTCCGTATAAACATAGATCGCCGCTCCTAATTCCGGCTTCAATGGATCGGCATACCCCACTCCTACCGCATGGACATCACGACGTTTAAGCAAGGTATTCGTAATCTTGTTTTTCTGCCTTACAGCCTCTTTGAATGTCGGCATTGTTCACTCTCCTTTATCATTCGGATATTGCAATCTATGCCGACTTGTTCATGAGTGACTAAATAAAAAGCATATTACCCATTCATTTCCGACATCTTTTTTTACAGTTTGACAGTACAGGCCCAGGTACAAATTATATAAAAAAAGCCCCCCAGTACGTTCCTGGAGAGCCGTGTTATTAAACTGATAACTGAACTTTATATCCAGCTTGATTTTTCGTGTGGTTTTGATTCGTGAATACAGAACGATCGTTTTTCAGCACAATCACTTCGAAGAAAGGACGGAAACGCTCTTCTGAAATTCCAAATCCATTTAAGAACTTACCGAACAATTCTTGCTCTTCACGCTCAGCTTCTCCATCTGAAAGAGAGGAGTCGATAAGATTTACTAGGATACACATTTTTTGTGCATCCGTAAGGACTGGAGTAGCTTCAGCAAGGAATTGGTCGATAGAATTTTTACGGATATATTTCGTAACCCTATCTAATAGGTCACTATTGTTTCCACCGATATAAACGGTACCGCCCTTTTTTTCTCCGCCGATAACAGCAAGTAATTGTCCTAATTCTTCCTGGTCATATTCGCCATCTGCACCCATCATGTAAAAAAGGGAAGTGGCAAATGCAAAATGTGGCGTCATTCCATTTTGATTTTCTCCCTTGTCACCTTTAAACATATCAAATAAACCCAATTGTCCCAACTCCTTAATAGATTGTTATGTATTTCAACCTTTGAGGCTTGAAATATTATACTTTACGAATTGAAAGTGAAAAAGTTGCACCTTTTTGAGAAGTTGTAGTGAGATTCAAATAAATGCCAATTTCCGATAGCTTCTTTTATTGTTGATTTTGGACCAAATAAAAACTGCCCATGATAAAAGCTGTTTATTGAAAGAAACGGAGATCTATAGCAAAGCAGTAAGATAAGTAGCTCCTCCGTTATTTTATTACCAAACACAAGTCTTCTTCATCGATTGCACTTCTTCTATTTAATAGATAATTTATTTACATAAAGTCAATATTCTATTAACATCCATGAGCTAATCTATCAATGTTGGGGAACAGTTCGTATAATGGAATGTATCTTTATTTGCCTCTTCTGCTGAGCTTCCCCATACAGGATCGAGTCTGCGTACTAGGTGTCCTCTGTCTAATTCGTTATGGTCATATAGGTCCGGACCACATTGATATTTCCGGTCGATTCTCGGATCAAAATACCACCTGGGTTCAACGAATTTGGGCATTGGGAGCTGGAATCTTAGTTGTAGTTCCCCATGATCTTTCCAATATGGCAGGGGTCGTATTGATAATTTTGCTTCTCATGGTGTCTAGAAAGCAAAGACAGGTTAAAGTGAGCAAAAGGATAGTGGAGACGTAAGTTGTGTTTGATAGTTATGCCTTATCCTATGTGGGATAAGGCATTTCTTATGTATATCCAGGGATCACTTTATTGCTTACGACCGTTTGAATTCATCAACTCATCCTCCATAGAAAGTAAGCATAACTATTTATTCCTATTTTCTGATTCTGTTAAACGGACTATATGGATATTTGCTCTACCATTCGGGCGGTTTGGGCCATTAGGCATTTTTTCCACCCTAATAAAATATTACCATAGCCTAAAAATTCCTTTTGCTATAAAGTGATGGGTGTACATAGAAAAAGTAGGCAACATAGATAGAACTATGAAAAGGTGGAACAAATGGTCAGGAAAACGTGGTTGAAAAGTTTATTTTCCATGTGCTTAATTGCTTCATTAAGTACGGGATCACCGGCCGCTCCAAGCAGTGCAGGTGCTTTGTCGCTGCCTTTTAAGGATATTTCTAGCAGTTATGCAAAAGAGGAGATTACAGAGTTGTATCATCAACAGGTGGTCATAGGGGTCGGAGATGCTAGATTTGAACCGAAACGGCCCGTTTCGAGAGAGGAATTCATGACCATGCTGGGCAAGTCTCTCAGTCTGGAGCCTCTCTCCAGTGAAGTGGCTGCCTTTTCAGATGTCCCTAAACCATCCTGGTCTTACGGGTGGGTTCAAGCGGGGAATGCATTAGGACTCATTAAGGGGACGAGCGAAGTGACATTCACCCCCAAGTCTTCGATTCGTCGCGAGGAAGCGGCTGCGATTCTTGTAAGAGCTATACATAAAGGAGAAAATCCTGCTTCCAATCTAGCGTTAAATTACTTAGATTCAGCTCATGTTTCCCCGTGGGCCCATTCTTTTGTGCAAGCGGCCCGCGAGCAAGGGTTGATGAGCGGTTACGAGGGCAAATTTCGTCCGCAAGACCCTGTCACCCGAGAGGAAATGGCCATTCTTCTAAAGAAACTCTTGGATAAACAAGAAGGAGACCCAACCGGGAAGACATCGCAAATCTTTCTAGGATGGCAGTATGCAAGCAAAGGGGACGATTTCAAGCAGAGAGTCCATCAATCTGCTCTTCTTAATACTCTATCCCCGCGTTGGTTTATGCTGAACAAAGATGGAACTATTGATGATTCGGCCGATTTATCGCTTGTCGATTGGGCCCATAAACAAGGATACAAAGTATGGGTGCTAGTGGGGAACCGTTTTGATGCGGAAGCTTCTCACCAGGTTTTATCGCAGCCGGATAAGAGAAAAGAGATGGTGCAAACGTTGACTGCCCTGGCCACCAAGTACAAGCTGGACGGGTTAAACATTGATTTTGAAGGCCTGTATCCGAAAGACCGGGATGCCTACACCGCCTTTATTTCTGAACTAGGCGCTGCCTTAAGACCACTCCATATCACTTTATCGGTGGATATTCCTCCTGATTTGGATCATGAATGGAGTGACCCGTTTGATTATGCGGCACTAGGCAAGCATGCGGATTATCTGGTTCTCATGGGGTATGATGAGCACTGGGCCACGAGTCCGGCTGCGGGTTCTGTTGCTTCTCTTCCTTGGTTAGAAAGAGGGATAGAGCGATTGATTTCTGATGTTCCGGCCTCCAAGGTCATCGTAGGACTTCCGCTTTATACCCGGGATTGGACGAAAGAAAATAACAAAGTAAAATCCTCCGAGCTATTGCTTCACCAGCAGTCGCAATTATTATCCGGCCAGCCAACCCAAACCAAATGGGACCCTAAAACGGGTCAATATGTTGCGACCTATCAAAAAAATGGAGTGACCCATACCATTTGGACAGAAGAAAGCCGCTCTCTAGCCCTAAAATATCAAACGGCCATTGAAAAAGGGGTTGCAGGTGTAGCCTTCTGGTCCATCGGCGGAGAAACGCCGGATGTTTGGACGAGCTTGAGGAATGTATTGAAGTTTTATAGCAAATAAAAAAGCTGGGGAATAAACCCCAGCTTAAACGATAAGCCGGGCATATAATTTTTTCGTTTTGGTCATAAAATGGACATATCTATACTATAAAATCAGAAATATAGTTTTTTCCATTATATCTGATGGTGTTGTTAGAGGAAGGGTGTCAATCGTGTCGTCCATTGATGTCAAAGAATTTAGGCTGATTGGTTTAAAGCTTGTATACAAAACGGATCTTCAAACCAAGTGGCTTTTAGAAGTACATATAGCTGGAAAAAAAGAAAAAATACCGATTTATCTTTCTCGTCCGGCTAATGAAACGGAAAACCAACTCATGTGTTTTATTGAAAGCTGCAATCATTTAAGTGATCTTATATTCAAGAACTGTTCAATCCCTCATTAGTCTTTAGGAAAGATAATCGTTATGCTAGAAAGAATGATAGATAAAAGCAAAAGGAATAACCATATTTTTACGGTATCCCTTTGGTTCTCTCATTGGTAGTCTAAAATATAGAAATCGGCGTAATCCTTTAGATGGTTTACAATATAAGTGAGGGATCGGTATGTCTCTAAGATCTTTTCTTGAGAAGCGTTCTTCCCATTCTCTCCTGAAGAAGGGGGAACTAGAGAAAAAAGTCAAGCTTGCCCAAGAAGGTAATCAAGAAGTACGCAATATGTTAATCCGGCAATCTGCCACATTTATATCTCAGGTAACTAGTAAAGTTTGCAAGAGATATATTGACCCTGCTAAGGATGATGAGTTTAGTGTAGCTTTAGCAGCTTTTGATGAAGCGATCATGCAATATACAAAGGAAAAAGGAAAATCGTTTCTTTCATTTGCAGATCTGGTGATCAGGCGTCGCGTGATTGACTTTATACGTAAGCAAGTTAGGCATTGCGGCCAGCTTTCGTTGGAGCATTCTGTTGAAAGAGTAGATAAATCAGACTTATCTCCTTTAGAAATTCAGATGTCTTTACAACAGTATAAGCTTGACCGTGAAGCGAGCTTGCGACGGGAAGAAATCCAACATTATAAGGAAAAACTGAAGGAATATAACATTGATCTTATGGCTCTAGCGGACCGATCACCGAAACATTCTGATGCTAGAGAAAATGCCATCCAAACCGCTCGCTTGATAGTCGGCAATACAAAATTAAGATCACTCTTTTTAGAAAAAAGAAAACTCCCTATAAACGAATTGCTGAAACAAGTGACGGTAAGCAGAAAAACGATTGATCGCAATCGAATGTATATTGTTGCTATTGTGCTACTACTCATCGAAGATTATCAATATCTTCAGTATTATTTATATCGATAAAAAAGTTGATAAAAAAGCAAACAGAGAAGAAGCGGCTGCCGCCGGTTCTTTTTTGCTGTTTAACAAAGTTCACTAAAGTATTAAAGTAATTAGAACGGAGGGTTTACCCCTTGATGCAAGTTAGGGAAAAGCTTCCGCTAAAGAAGAATTCGACTACATCTCCGAAAGGTCATTAGCCTTAATAGAAGCGTTCTTCCCATACCTATTATGGGGTATTTTTGAAGACATTTATCTAAAAAGTCTATTGAGGGTGGACTGAGAGCCGGCCCGGAATTAGTATAGTGGGAGAATCGCTAACTATTCTGAAAAACGATGAGAAAGAAGGAGGAATAGTTGGAAAAGATGCCACTAAAACTAAAAAACAATTTATGAAAGCGGTTCCGATATTGAGTAATGGTATATTTTCCAACTAAACGAGGCCAGCTAAGCCAAAAATAAAATTTAGTGGGATAAAATCCCATTAATCAACTAGAGCTAGTCAATGGAGCGGCTATTTCGCTCCTTTTATTATTGCCTATTATGGAGTTGATAGATGATCTTGTCCTTTTGGGTGAAGATCAGCATTTTTTAAATCAAAGGATATTCTTGCACATACCACGGATTACAATAATAAGACGGTCTGGGATGGGGACTAATCGATTAGCAGTCCACAGGAAGCAGAAAAAGGTCATGCGGGAATTAATCGGCACATATAATCGGAGTTGGTTTATCTTACCAAACTTTTAACTTTTTCATCATATTTCTTCTTAAACTCAACATAAACTGATTATATTCTCCATTTAAAGTATACCTATGCGGTTGGACAAGCCGTAAAAAATGGAATGGAGGAGAAATCATGAACCAAAGGAAGAAAAAGTCCGAAAGGAAATGGGTTCCCCTTGTCATGTCCACGAGTTTATTGACTGCTGCTTTTATTAGTGCAGGAGCACCGGCTTCTGCAAATGAGTTGGGGAAAGCAGAACAGCTGGAGGAAGCCCTTACTTACAAAAATCATGGACAGCAAGTGTCAGAGGTTGCAACAACAACCGATGGAGGTCCTGGAAAAGGCGCTGTGGTAAATGAGGCTGCACAAAATAAAGGTGAGGGTACCGTTGATGCTGAAGAACTAGCAGCTGATGCTGAACAACCTGTAGAACAAGAACCAGCAGATGATACTGAACAACCTGCAGATCAAGACCTAGCAGCTGATGCTGAACAACCTGTAGAACAAGAACCAGCAGATGATACTGAAC
>NZ_JBEGDL010000037.1:0-50032 GCF_040813775.1 Ammoniphilus soli | reverse complement strand
TCAGTCCCACTTGGATGATCATGAAGCCATAAAACAGGATCAAGTGCATACATCCGCTTTTTTTGTCTTTAAACAATTTTCGCTGTCCGAACCCATTCACCAATACAGCATTAATTCGTTCTTTCAGATTCGGTTCATATGCTGCTCTCTTACCGAGCTTCACAAACAAATAGCGGCTGTATACGACATGGATAAACAGGTAAACGGCATAACCGGCGACAGCCATCAGGGCTAAAAAATTAAGTAACGATAACATGGGTGAACCTCCTTTACCTGTAAATTTATCCCTAAAAATATTCAGGTTAACTAAATAGCAACACGAATAACAGGTATTGGCGAAAAACTACGTTTTCCTGTTGATGTCAAAATAGATTCGAACCTTACTTCCCCATTCACTTCTACCTGCTCTCCGACACGGTAGCTGGATGGTTTGTAACTTAGGATTGGAATAATCCTAATCGTCTCACCATTTACGTCGATCTTCTCCTCTAATTCGATAAACAAAATATCGGTAACGTTTGGTTTTTCACGATCTACATAAGCTCTCTTCTTATATATGACCCCTTTAAATTTCATAGTCAGATCACTCCTAATGGATAACTAACCATCCTCTACCATAATTTCCATTGAAGCGAGTTTCATTTAAGGGTAATTTTTATATTTTTGAGTGGCTTCTTCAATCCAGGTTTATATTGATTGGAGTGGTCTAAAACATATCTTTGCCCGTTCCACTCAATCACAGTGGGAATACCATTTTTGGCTTTGATTACATTTGGTAAAACACGTTGTTCCTCTAGTTGATCTTTCATTATGATTACTCTCCTAACTTGGATGGACTTCTTGCTGTTTTATATGGGTATAGTATGAAGAGATTATAATCACAGAAGGCTATATAAGAGCCTCTGCGGGCAAGATATTTATTTGTTAGCGATTTCGAAATATGGGCGGTCTCTTCTCAATAAAAGCCTGAATTCCCTCTTTTGCATCTTCGGTTGTAAATAAGCTTCCGAATAGCTCCGCTTCCGACAAGTATCCCTTCTCCTGTCCAAACACGATCCCTTGATCCATAGCAGACAGAGCGGCTCCAATACTTACTGAACTTTTGGCACTGATTTTTTCTGCCATTTGTTTTACCGTTGCTTCGAGCTCGTCCAGCGGTACACTTTTTGAAACTAAACCAATCAGGCTTGCTTCCTTTCCATCGATCATATCGCCGGTTAGAACTAATTCGGTCGCTTTCCCTCGGTTCGTCAACCGAACTAACCGTTGTGTGCCTCCAAACCCTGGTATCAATCCTAAATTCAACTCAGGCAAACCCAATTTAGCCGTATCCGCTGCTATCCGTATATGGCATGCCATAGCCAACTCTAATCCTCCACCGAGACAAGCTCCATTAATCATCGCAATCACAGGCTTCTTCAATTGTTCAATCTTTTGAAAAACTTGTTGCCCCTTTCGAGCGAACTCTGTGCCTAAATTCTCTTGATCAATGAGGGTAAATTCCTTGATATTGGCCCCGGCAATAAACATTTTGCCTTCTCCCGTCAGCACAACCACCTTGATTTCAGAATCACATGCCACTGCGTTCATGACTTGTTCTAATTCTTGCAATGTTTGTTGATCTAACGCATTTGCCGGCGGATTTGTTATCGTGATGTAAGCGATTTGACTTTCAACCCTCATCTTTACTTTTTGAAGTTGCATATCGTTATTCCTTTCTAAATATGACTTTAATCGTGTCATTCATTCTCTTTATTCACCCGATATGAGCGACTACTCAGTCCGTTTCCGTTCAAATCATTCCTTCATAAATTTGTCTACCTTGCCATCTTAGAACAGGGACTATTCATAAACGTAGAATCCTTGTCCGGTTTTCTTTCCTAACCACCCAGCTTTCACATATTTTCGAAGCAACGGGCAAGGGCGGTACTTTGAATCACCTAATCCCTCATGTAATACTTCCATAATATATAAGCACGTGTCCAGACCTATAAAGTCAGCCAACGTTAGTGGTCCCATCGGATGATTCATACCCAGTTTCATCACTTCATCTACTGATTGCGGCGTCGCTACCCCTTCGTATACACAGTAAATGGCTTCGTTGATCATCGGAAGTAAAATTCGGTTAGAAACAAAACCCGGGAAATCATTTACTTCTACTGGCACTTTGCCCATCTTTTTCGATAAGTCTTCCACCATATAGTACGTCTCATCGGAAGTCGCTAACCCTCGAATGACCTCGATTAACTTCATGACAGGTACTGGATTCATAAAATGCATACCGATCACTTTTTCAGGTCGCTTGGTTACTCCAGCAATCTCTGTAATGGGTAGAGAAGACGTATTACTCGCCAAGATGGTATGATCGGGGCAAATCTCATCTAGTTTCTTGAATAGTTCCAACTTGATTTGCATATTCTCGATTACGGCTTCCACCACAAAATCTGCATCTTTCCCGTCGTTCAAGTCTGAAGAGGCAGTCAATCGAGCCAAGATATCAGCCATCTCTTTTGGCGTTTTTCTTCCTTTTTCCACATCACGAGAAAGGTTTTTTTGAATTCCTGCTAATCCTTTCTCTACTAACCCCGGTTTTATATCGTTCAAAATGACTTGTAAACCCGCTTGAGCAGCCACTTGTGCTATCCCGCTGCCCATTTGTCCAGCACCAATCACCATAAATGTTTGAATACTCATAAATTCCACTCTCCTATTAAACGTTTTATTTATGATCTTTACTACCTTTACTAGAAGCGCGTATCCTTTTGCAGATCCACTACAAATAGCAGCGTAGGAATTAACATATAAAGCTGGATATCTTTGGGGTATCAGGACATTTTCTCTTTTTGTCTCGTATTATTTTTTCATTGATCTTTTATGCAAAGAACGTGCCAAGTATTTTATTCCTTCACATACCTAATATTGAGCGGTATGCATTATTAATCTTTTAACATCTCTATTGAATTCGCAATAACGATATGGCAAAAACACTATATATTATTGCACAAGCGCCATAATCAAAGAGGTGTTGTTGGAAAGGGATAGAAGGTAATAAAACCAACATTAACCAACAATTATCCGAATCGGAGCTTTTTCTTCGAAAGTTAATTGATAGCTCTTCCTAATCCCCCCTCTTCAGTTATTCCCTCTCATAACCGATTCGACTTTAGCAAGGTGCTCTCTCATAACGTCCACGGCACTTTTAGAATCACGATTAGTGATATATTTAAGCATGTTGTTATGTTCCTCAAAGAGTTTTGACGCTGATTTGGATTCAGTATAAAGCCATAGCTTCCTGGAATCACGAATCGTCCGGGTCATGGAAGAAGAAATGCTTTCCATCATCATCTGTAGAAAGGGATTTTTTGTGGCCTTTGCAATGGCAAAATGAAAATTAATATCGTAGATTTGACTCAATTCCTCATTTCCAACACAGTCTCTCATTTGCTGGACAATTTTTTTTAATTCTGCTAGATCATCAGATGTACGTAGTTCAGATGCCAATTCGATACATCCAACCTCAATAATTTTTCTTACCTGAAGAAGCTGTGTTAATTCCATATTGTTGTTCAAGTCGATGTCACTTAAGCTTTGGAGTGTAGTATGCTTTACATAGATTCCTCCACCCTGTCTCGACTCTATTAACCTCATTGCTTTTAGGTGGCTCAAAGCTTCTCTAATCGTAGACCTGCTTACGTAATATTGTTTAGCAAGGTTTTCAATGGTATCCATTTTTTCTCCAGGTTTAATAAGTCCTGATTCAATGATGCGTTGTAGTTCTTCAGTAATGATTTCATAATTTTTTTTGCTTAGATTCATCATCTTCCTCCCACGATAAATTAGGTTTTTTCCCTCCTCTTTCTCGATTGAGATTTATCAACATGCCCCTCAACCTACCACCACTACGTTCTTACAAAAGCTTATCCAAAAGTCCACTACAAGTCTTCTTTACTAACTAATCGTTTTAAAGCATCAATCGCTTCCATTTCATCCGAGCCATGAGCCGTAATAAACATCTCAGTTCCAGGTTTAGCAGCTAAACTCATAATTCCTATAATACTTTTGGCGTTTAATTTTTTATTTCCATCCTCTATAAATATTTCCGAAGAAAAGCGGTTAGCTGCTTGTACAAATAAAGTTGCTGAACGTGACTGAAGACCCTTCTTTAATTTTATTTGAACTTTTTCTTGAGTCACTATAAAACCTCCTATCATGAAAAGTATTGAATAACATTGTCCACTAAAGTGCCATGATATGCCTATATTTCAATCATACTTTTCAAAAAAATGGGGCAGATAGAATGCCCCCAATAGTGGAGTTGTGGAGATAAAAAATTATTAGAGTATCAGATACCCCATGATCTTGCCATCCCAAAATAGGAAAGCAAGATAAAGCGGTATATGATAACTTTCCCCTTTATCGACCTTGTACCTACGAAAGCGAAAAAGAGCGTTCTAGGAATGAGCCGATAAGGGATATTGGATTCCCAAAATAAATTTGCAACAAATGAATAAACAAAATGAGATACAACAACTGAACGTTGCTTTATTCTCATATTCCTCGTTCTAAAGTGCCCTGGCTAATAAATCCATGATATGGATCGCCTCCATTTGATCCTGCATCCCTGCGCGGATGATACCTTGCTTCATTTGAAGCAAACAACCTGGATTGGATGTGACAATCAAATGGGCTTTTGTATTTTTTACATCGACCATCTTATCGTCTAGAATCTGCATGGACATATCATAATTGGTAATGTTGTAGATTCCAGCAGATCCACAGCAGCTGTCTGCATTGTGCAATTCAACGAATTCAACTCCAGGAATACTTCGAATCAGCTGACGTGGCTGATTTCGAATACCTTGTCCGTGGGCCAAATGGCAGGAATCTTGATAGGTGATTCGAACGTTCATCGATTTGGTAAACATAAGCGGAGGCAGCTCGGCGAGCAATTCATTGGCATCGCGCATTTTTGCCACAAAGGACATGGCCCGATTCATCCATTCCGGTTCATCATGAAACCAATGGTGGTACTCTTTTAAAGCAGCCCCGCAACCGCCGGCATTATTGACGACAAAATCCACGTTAGCCTTCTCAAACGCTTCAATATTTCGTTTAGCCAGATCCTTCGCGCCATTCATTTCACCGGAATGAGCATGCAAAGCCCCGCAGCAGGATTGATTTTCTACAAAGACCACTTCGCAACCTGCCTTGGTTAATAATCGAGCTGTTGCCTGATTAGTTTCATAGAACATGACATCCATAACGCATCCCGTGAAAAGTCCAACGGTAAACAGCCTTTCCTTTTCCGCTTTCATCTTAAGCTTTCGCTTCTTTCTTTCCATTGGTGAAGCCACTTTTTCCACCGCTTCCTGCATTTCTGCCATTGGACGAGGAAGAATCTTGATCAATCCAGTCTTGCTCGCCAAGGTCTGAAGACCCGCAGCTTGAGCGGCCCATAATACTGTACCCATCCTTTTCATCCGTTTCGGATGCGGGAATAAATGTTCAAATACGATTTTGCGAACCAAGGGTGGCTTGGCTTGACTCTTTTTATGTTCCTCTACCACTTCACGGGCGGTTTCGACAAGGCTTCCGTACGGGACACCGGCAGGGCAGGCCGTTTCACAGGCACGGCAACCTAAACACGCAAACATATTTTTCTCAAATTCAGCGTCCACGGATAGCTGCTCATTAGCCACTCCTTTCATCAAAGCAATACGACCGCGTGGACTATAGGATTCTAGTCCCGTTTGGCGAAAGGTCGGGCAGGCCGGTAAGCAAAAACCGCAATGCATGCAGTTCATGATTTCATCCATATCGAACTTTTGCAACAAACCCTCCCCGGTTTTGGTCAATTCCATCGATTCACAAGGTTTCATCTCAGGTGTTTTGACATTTGTACTCATTTTTTCACCACCAATCTACGACGTTCACTATTGGCAAAGATCTTGCCTGGATTCATGATATTGTTCGGGTCAAAAGCTTCTTTGATCCGTCGCATCAGTTCAATACCCCCTTCACCGACTTTCAAATGCAAATAATTCATCTTAGCCATACCAACTCCATGCTCTCCTGTAATCGTCCCGCCAAGGCGTATGGCAGCATGAAAGATTTCTTCAAAGGCTTGTTCCACGCGGTGGATCTCCTCTTTATCCCGTTCGTCCGTCATACAGGTAGGATGTAAGTTTCCATCCCCGGCGTGACCAAAGGTACAAATTTGGACTTGATATTTTTTAGCTACACGCTCCACCTCTTCGACGATCTCTGCCAGTCGCGAACGGGGAACGGTGGCATCTTCCATAATCGTGGTCGGTCTTAAGCGGGATAAGGCAGAGAGAGCCGCACGCCTGGCAGCCAGTAACTTGGCACCATCCTCCATCGTTTTTGACACTTGAACCATGGCGGCTCCTTCTTGCTTGGCAATTACCGCAATTCTTTCAATATCACGAACAACCAATTCCTCGGGTCCATCCTGTTCAATTAAGAGCATCGATTTCATCTCCAATGGCAAGCCTAGCTTGGCAAAGTCATCCACGACCTTCATGGTCCCTTGATCCATAAATTCCATCGTGGCCGGAATGATCTTAGACGCAATGACCTTTTCTACCGTCCTTGCGGCATCCACCAGATTCGTGTAATAAGCAACCAAGGTACGTTTGGTTTCGGGAAGAGGAATAAGTTTTAAGGTGATCTCCGTAATGACAGCGAGCGTTCCTTCGGAACCGACTAAAAGTCTCGTCATGTCGTATCCTGCTACATCTTTTACGTTTTTTCCGCCTGAGCGCAGGATCTCTCCTGAAGGCAGCACATATTCCAGACCCATAATATAATCTTTCGTTACTCCGTATTTAAGCCCACGCATGCCTCCCGCACATTGGGCCATATTTCCGCCTACCGTAGAGATTCGCATGCTTCCTGGATCTGGCGGATAAAATAACCCGACTGCTTCTACTGCCTTATGAAGATCTGCCGTAACCACGCCAGGACCTATTGTAGCCGTTAAGTTTTTTTGATCAATTTCAATAATTTTATTGAATCGAGTCATATTCAACACAATTCCGCCCTGAACAGGAATCGTGCTTGCAGCTAAGTTCGTGCCGGATCCCCGAGGTACAATGGGAATATGATGTTCATTTGCAATTTTTAACACAGCTGAAACTTCTTCGGTGGTACCGGGCAGCACAACCGCATCAGGCATCGAATGGAAAATCGGGGTAGCATCATAGGAATGCGCATACAAATCATTAGGACTATCTAGATACCATTTTTCACCTACGATTGATTGAAGCTGTTTTTTTATTTCGGGACTAATTTTACTGTTTCTTTTACTTTCAATGGTTTGCATAAGCCCTCCTATTAGTCATGTTATTAGGTCATCAGACTAATTTTGATATAAATAAGACTAAATACATAAATCACCTTAGCAAATGACAACAAATGAAACTCGAACTTCTGCTTAGCAAGCTATCATTTTCGTGGTCATGGCCGGGATTCATGATTACATGGCTTGAATATCCAATAAAACTCTTTGCAGATTTACAATTTTTTCATCTAACTCTTGACTGAATTTTATTACCTCTGGATCCTGTATACCTTTTTTCTTAGCCAAATGGGACATAGACTTGCGATCTTCTTCTATAGATCTTTTTAAAGAAAGTAAGTCTTTCAAAAGCATTATCATCATTTCCTTTTCAAATGTAATCGAAAATTAATTCACCTCTTAACTAACATATTTACAATGCAAATCTCGTGCCAATTAAACATTTTTATATACTTCTTATAAAATCGCCTATTTGTTTTACTTAAAATTTGATTTGTGTGTCTATCATTCAACAAACTAGCAAAAACGCAATAAAACAATGCGTTTTTGCTAATGCATTACTGCGAATAAGCGATTCAAATCCATCTTCAGATTTATATAATAGTAGGCCGTGTCTAATCTTTATTACTTATTAAGAACAAAGGGAATTTTATAAATCACATCAACAGTAAAAAAGTTATTGTTTTGGAACAGTCAGTGTTTATATAGTGAATAATTTTTGGAGAGTTTGGAGATTATCAAGGGGACTTAATGGAAAAGATGAGTTTGAAACAAAGTCTAACAAAAGCTGGGATCTAAAGCTTTAACTTTCGCATGATCTTGAATCTTTTATAAGGAAGAGAAACGCATGTTTAAATATCCTCGGTTTCGAAAACACAAACAAAGGAACAAAGTTCAAGAAAAAGAAAATCAACCGACTTTACTGTCTTCAAACTTGGATCAAAATATTCAACTTCTCCGTTCGATTTACGAAAATTGTTCCGATGTCGTGTTCCGATCATTTTTCATCGGCGGTATAAGAAAGGCTTACCTTATTTATATTGAAGGGCTATGCAACACGGAGGAAATGAACGCTAGCGTGATGACTCCTTTGATGGACGAAAGTGCTGGGAATCATGCCTTTCATGAGTTGCTGGAAAAGAAAATAACGGTTACCAAAGTCGAAGAGGTCAATACAGTTTCTGATTGCATTAAGTATCTTTCTATGGGAAGTCCAGTTTTATTGGTAGAGAATGAAAGCGAAGGCTTCACATTCGGGCTCGCCAAATGGGAAAAACGATCTGTGGAAGAGCCAACTGCCGAATCAGTCATCCGTGGACCCCGTGAGGGATTTACGGAATCTTTAGGTGTGAATACATCACTCTTGAGGAGAAGGATCCGTAGCCCCCAATTAAAAATAAAACCGATAAGTATCGGCCGGTATACTCAAACGGAGATTATCTTAGCCTTTATGGACGGAATCGCTGATCCAACACTGATTGAAGAAATAACCAAACGTCTGGAACGAATTGATATGGATGGGGTTTTAGAGAGCGCTTATATCGAGGAAATGATCGAAGACAATCCCTTTTCCCCTTTTCCTCAGATTTTGAGTACGGAACGTCCCGATGTCGCCGTTTCCAGTTTGTTAGAAGGACGAGTAGTGATTTTGGTGGATGGAACTCCCTTTTCCTTGATTGCTCCCACTACGCTCTATTCTTTATTTCAATCGAGCGAAGATTATTATCAGCGGTTCTTGATTAGCACGGCGATTCGCTGGCTTCGTTATGTGTTCGTGTTGATCTCCCTACTTCTTCCGTCGCTCTACGTTGCTGTATCGACTTTTCATCATGAAATGGTACCTACAACCCTCCTACTGAGCATGGCTTCTTCCCGGGAACAAGTTCCTTTTCCGGCGTTGATCGAGGCCCTAATCATGGAGATTACATTTGAAGCACTGCGGGAGGCAGGAATCCGGCTTCCCAAACAGGTGGGAGCGGCGGTAAGCATTGTAGGGGCTCTTGTCATTGGTCAAGCGGCGGTTCAAGCAGGGATCGTTTCCGCCCCAATGGTGATGGTAGTGGCCATTACGGGAATCGCATCTTTCACCCTCCCTCGCTATACGGCGGGAATTGCCCTGCGGATGCTGCGCTTCCCTATGATCATTCTGGCGGGTTCGTTAGGATTAATGGGTGTTATGCTGGGGATCATTTTTATCTTGATCCACTTATGTACCTTGCGATCGTTTGGCGTTCCTTATTTGAGTCCAATGGCTCCAATGAAGTTCCGAGACATGAAAGATACTTTAATACGGGCTCCCTGGTGGATGCTGAAGACTCGTCCACATTTAACGGGCGATTATAACAAGTACCGTCAGGCTCCCCATCAGAAACCGCATCCGACACAGGGGGACGATTAATCCATAGGGAAGAAGGAGGTGAAGTCGGAGGAATGAAAAAATGGCTTATGGTTCTCGTACTTTTGCTAAATCCTTTGCTGCTTGCCGGCTGTTGGGATCGCACAGAAATCAATGATGTAGCGTTAATCACAGGAATCGGAATTGACCAAAAAGATGAAAAGACGATTGAGCTCACGGCAGAGATGCATATTCCCAAGGCAGTGGGTGGAGGAGGCGGAGGAGGCAATGGCGGCAGCGGTGGCGGACCCCAAACGTTTATCAGGAGCGGAGAAGGAAATACGATAGCCGATGCCATTTCGAACTTGCAGTTAAAAACCCCACGCGAGATTTTCTGGGGTCAGACAAAAGTCATGGTAATTGGAGAGAAGTTAGCAAAAGAAGGAATCCGCGGGCTTCTGGATTTTTTGACACGCCACCCCGAGCCACGATTGCGAACCTATGTGTTTGTCGCTAAGGGAAAAGCCAAGGATGTCATGGAATTACAGCCTCCTTTGGAACGCAGTGCATCCGAGGTGTTGCGAGAGTTAGCGGTGTCGGAAGTGTTATTGGACGTCACCTTAAAGGACTTATTGCAGATGTTACACGGAGACGCTCAGGCGGCAGCCCTTCCGATGGTCAGAATTCTTCCTCCTCAGGAAGGAATGGATCCGCTGCAGACCATTGCCTATATCAACCAAACGGCCATTTTTAAGAAAGATAAAATGGTCGGACAGATCAGCGATACTTTAACCCGTGGCGTGCTGTGGTTTAGAGATGAAATTAAGCAAGCGAATGTCAGCCTCAAGCCGCAAGAGGGAAAGGGATATGTGTCCGCTACTCTGCTTCGTGCAAACAGTGAGCTGATTCCCAAGATCGAAGACGGAAAATGGAAGATGACCTTAAAAGGTGTGACGGAAGATGATCTGATCGTGAACGAAAGCAATTTAAACGTGATGGATCCGAAAGTGACTCAAATGCTCCAAAAAGATTTGGAAAAGGACATTGAACTTCGCCTCACGCAAACGCTGGAAAAAGTACAGAAAGAGCTAAAGATTGATATATTAGGTTTTGCTGAAGAATTCCGCCGAAAATATCCAAAAGAGTGGAAAAAGGTCAAAAAGGATTGGGACGAGATCTTTCCTTCGGTGGAAGTGACATATGATATCAAGGCTTACATTAGAAGGCCAGGCCTTGCGACTAATCCGCAAGGGTTACCGGAAGATGAGGTGAAGAAAGAGTGAAATGGGGGGCTGTATTTGGGCTTTCGGTCCTTGTCGCTTGTATGGTTCTGTTTGAATGGCCAAAAATGAATTCAAACCAGAAAAAGGAAAAGGCAACTTTTATAGGATTAACGGCCATGGGGTGGCTGCTTGGGGTGCTCTTGGTGTTCTTCCCTGATTTGCCCAGCCCGACCGATCTGTTCGACACGATATTCAAGCCGTTTGGGAAGCTGCTTGAAAAATGAAAGGATGAAAGTAGGAAGGGGGGATCTCCTTGATCGAGAAAGGTAAAATTTCCGCCTTACAGATGTCGCTTCTGATGTATGCCAACCTCGTAGGCACGGGCATTTTAACTGCTCCGGGCATCACTTTTCTATATGCCAAACAGGACTTGTGGCTTTCACCGATTTGGGGCTCCCTGTCCGGCTTTTTGGTGGTATTCATTGTATATCAATTGAACAAGCTTTACCCCGGGGAGACACTGATTCAATACAGTCAGCATATTCTTGGTAGGATTCTTGGAAAAGTGGTCGGTTTTGTTTATTTGTTTTTTTACCTCACTAATGCCGGGGGTCTTCTTAGGGAGTATGGAGACTTCATCGTGGGGGCGTTCCTACAGAAGACTCCCCTTCTGATGGTGATGGGATGTTTGGCTATTGCCTCCGCTTTTGCGGTGCGGGCAGGACTGGAAGTGCTGGCTCGACTTTCGAACATGTTTGTCCCGATTCTTTTCCTTCTCTGGTTGGTCATTGTTCTTCTGCTCCTTCCCGAATTGGAAGTGAAATATATGTTTCCCATCCTGGAGGACGGGATCATGCCTTCGCTTAGGGGATCGGTTGCCCCATTGGCTTGGAATACCTTATTCTTTTTTATGTCCTCCTTGCTGCCTTTTCTGAAGGAGCGGGAAGAGGGCAGGAAATGGGGGATGTTCACCGTACTCGTTGTGATGGCGACTCTCGTCATTACTAATTTGGCCACTATTTTGCTATTCGGCGGAATAACGGGTAGTTTCCTCTATCCGGTGATGAGCGCTGCCCGATACATTAGTTACGCAGATTTTTTTGAAAATCTCGAGGCGGTTATCATGGCGATTTGGATTGGCGGATCGTTCATCCAATTGGGGTTATACTATTACATACTTGTCCTAGATACCTCCCAATGGCTGAAACTCTCGGATTACAAGCCGCTCGCCTTACCCTTTGGCTTATTAATAACCTTATTTGGGATCTGGGCAACCCCCAACCTGCCGGAATTCTCCCAGAGCGTCTCAGTGACCTTTCCCTTTGTAGCAGGAACTTTCTTTTTAGTTATACCTGCTGCATTGCTTCTGATTGCTATACTCCGAAACAGAAATCAGCGGAAGGTATGTAAATCATAAATGAAAGCACAAAGGTGGATCGAAGCCCTTATCATCGATAGGTCCCCGCAGTGATGCATATTCCCAAAGTACTGGGAAAAGGAGTCGGAAGTGGCGGTGGTGCTCTTAGTGTTCTACCCTAAGTTACCCGGTCCGACCGATCTGTTTGACACGATATTCAAGCCGTTTGGGAAGATGCTTGAAAAATAGAAGGAAAGGAGGGATCTCCATGATCGAAAAGGGGCGAATTTCAGCCCTGCAAATGGCGCTTTTGATATATGCCAACCCAGTATCTACAGCCATGCTTACATTACCTGGCCTCTCTTTTAAATATGCCGAACATGACATGTGGCTTGCACCAATTTGGGCTTCACTTCCCGGTTTTCTTGTAGTATATATTATTTGGCAATTAAACAGACTTTATCCTAATCAGACACTAATCCAGTATACACCACATATCCTCGGGAAAATTGCAGGAAAAGCAGTCGGTTTTGTCTATTTGTTTTTCTTCCTTTATAATTGCGGAGCCTCACTCAGAATGTATGGAGAATTCCTCATTGGGGTGTTTCTGAACCGCACTCCCCTTGTTCTCGTGATGGGAATCTTGACCCTGGCCACTACTTTCGCAGTACGAGCCGGTCTGGAAGTACTAGCCAGACTTTCGGATATGTTTGTCCCTATTATTTTTCTTCTTTGGCTGATTATTGTTTTATTGCTTATTCCTGAATTGGAAGTGAAAAATATGCTTCCCATAATGGAGAATGGAATAACACCTTCTTTAAAAGCGGCAATTATCGTTGCACCCTTCTTTGAACTCTACTTTTACATATTCACTTTGCTTCCATATTTGAGTGACCGGAAACAAGGCTTGAAATGGGGAATGATCTCGGTAGTCGCTGTGATGGTAACTCTAGTAATGACTAACTTAGCGGCACTTTTACTATTTGGCGGAATAACGGGCAGTTTTATATTTCCGATTATGACCGTTGCCCGGTACATTAGTTACGCAGATTTTTTTGAAAATCTGGAGGCTGTGGTTATGGCGATTTGGATTGGCGGAACGTTCATCAAATTAGGGTTATTCCAATACACAGTTGTCCTGAATACCGCCCAATGGCTGAATCTGTCCGATTATAAGCCGCTTACCCTGCCCTTTGGCTTATTAATGACCCTGTTTGGGATCTGGGTATTCCCCAACCTGTCGGAACAGGCCTATGCCTCAAACCTGATTTACCCAATTCTACATCCTATAATGCTTGTAATTATACCGACCGCCTTGCTGTTGTTCGCTTTACTCAGGAAAAGATATCAAAAGCTTAAAACAGAATAATGGCATGACCCTACAAGAATTTCATAAAAGTTACTCCCAAGATAAAAGGAATGTTGTTAGTCCGGTATGGGCGTTGTCTCTATGATTTCTATGAGATGCCATCTCACGAGCAAGTTCTCGAATAGTATTCTCAGGTACCTCAGGTATATTTTCCGCCCGTTTAGGAGTTTTTGGGGTACCATCACTTTTGGCTTTAAAAGCCCCCAGTGTGACATATGGAATATATCGGTTCATATTGTTTCGCTCTCGTAGATCGCAATAATACAATAGCATAATCACTGCGTTATTGCGCAAACGCCATAGCTCAATGAGGCGATTTGATTGGAAAGGCTGGAAGGTTCAATACATTTCATCTTGAATAATTAGGTGCTTTAGATATTCGATTGCTTCCATTTCATCAAATCCATGAGCCGAAATAATTATAGTGTCTCCAAATTTAGCGGCTAAGCTCATGACTCCAATAATGCTTTTGGCATTTAATTTTTTATTTCCTTTTTCTATAACTATAAATATTTCAGAAGAAAAACGGTTGGCTTCTTGTACAAAAAAAGCTGCTTGACGTGACTGAAGACCATTCTTTAATTTGATTTGAATTTTTTCTTGAGCCACTATTAAGCCTCCTCTAAGAAAATTAATTAACCTCTCAATTACACATTAAAAGCAAATCCCGTGCCAATCAAATAAATAGATGCACTTCATCGAATCACCTGTTTGTTTTAATTAAAAATTCCAATCAGAACCAAAAGGTGGGTAAATAACAAATCCCCACTCTTATTGAGAGGGGATTAGAATAAATATCAATATTCATGTTAATTAGTCATTATGCCATCCCGTTAACATCCATTTCTGTACCACTAATATACTACGTTCATCAGATGCAATCGCATGCGGAGATGTATCATTTCATGGACTCAATCCTCGATTTGGACTAAGGTAAGATTTAGGTACACTCTTCCGTACGTTTCCATATTAAAATAGGTTAGCGAAAATGCCGGAATGATTTATTTTGGATAGATTCTTAAGGCTTAGGATAATCGCGCCAGAGCCAACGCATCGTATTCGGAAAAATCGAGGCGCCGTGCTTGAGCGTATGACCGCCGACGCCAAAGACGAATTGGTGATCGTATCCCCTGTAGCTCAGTGCCGAGGCCAGATCCTGATTTGCGATAATAAGGTTTCCCAGAATGATGTCGAGATCTTTCGACCCCGTCTGAAGGAATACCCGAATCGGCTTGGCTTCCGTTCTTCGAATCAGGGAGGGATAGTTATGTCCTCCACGAAGGTTAATGAAACTTCCACAGTGGCTGACCACTTTCCGAAATACATCAGGTCGTTCCCAAGCCGCGGTGAAGGAACAGATGCCTCCGGAGCTAAACCCGCAAATCCCCCTTCCCTCCGGGTCCTGGGTAATCGCATATTCTTTTTCGACTTCCGGGATCAACTCCTCGATCAAAAACCGTGCGTACCTATCACCGAGGGAGTCATACTCAATACTTCGGTTGTCCGTACCGCCGTAGATCGGATAGCCAGGCCCCTTATCTCCAGCGTTCACGAATAGTCCGATTGTGACCGGCATCTCCCCTTTATGAATCAGATTATCGAATACCGCCGGTACGTTCACTTCCGGGCTGAGATACTCTTTGCTGTCCTGGAAAACCATGAGACAAGCCGGTCGACTGGCGTCATACTGCTTCGGCACATACAGCCAATAGTCCCTGGCAGTTTGCGGATAGATACTGCTGCTGTTCCAGTGATATTTTGTGATGTCTCCTTGCGGAACGCCGCTCTGTACCATAGACTCAGGACCGAGTTCGTAAGACTCATCCCCTGAACAACTCATGACATACATCACTTTATCCTGCTCTGACATCCCCACTGAATTGGTGAAGAATTTTTGCAGTGGGTGCTCCTCAGACAAGCAATACATTTTTGATTTCGAATCTGGCATATTTCCTACCTCCTACCAAAATTAGTTACCTAAAAGAAGTCTAGAATTACCTATGTGTTTCTTCCTATTCCTTTACTCCGCCAAGCATAATGCCTTTAGCGAAATATCGCTGTAGGAATGGATAAGCGAACATAATTGGAAGGATAGTAATGAAAACAATGGGTGCCTTAAACATTTGCGGTTTATAAAATTGTTGTTGATCAGTCAACGTGTTGGCGTCAATGCCGGGCTGCATCAGCAAATTATGCAAGTAAGTAGCCAAAGGAGCATTTTCGCTGTTCATGTAGATGGCTCCGTCAAACCAGGAATTCCAGTCAGTTACCAACGTGAAAAGCGCAACAGTTGCGATAACCGGCATCGACAAGGGTAAATAAATCCGGGTGAATATATCAAAATGACTGGCTCCGTCTATCATAGCAGCTTCTTCCAGTTCTTTCGGCAGCCCCTTAAAAAAATTCAGCAGAAGGATCATATTAAATACATTCACTGCCCCTGGCAGAACCAGTGCCCAGATCGTATCTAGCAAACCTAGGCTCTTTACAAGAAGATAAGTAGGAATCAATCCTCCGTTAAACAATAATGCAATAACAAAGAACGAAATATACCACTTATGGCCTCTTAACACATCCTGCCCTTTAGAAAGGGCATAGGCCGCAGCTGCCGTAACGCTCAAACCTATCACTCCACCTAGTATGACTCTTTTAATAGTCACAAGAAAACTGTTAGGCAGTGCCTCTAATCGGAAAGCTTGTATATAACCCTGTAATTGGAAACCTACCGGCCACAGCCCCACTTGATTGGCCTGTACCGCTTGAAACAAACTAAAGGATTGGGCTAAATAGTGGACGATAGGCAAAACGCAGGATATAGCAATGATGACCAATAATAAATAATTAAAAGTTTCAAATCCTCTATATAAAATAGATTTGCGCCCCACGGTGAGTCCCCCTAGAAAATTCGATAGTTTGCGTATTTATGAGCGAGCTTGTAGCAAGATACAACCAAAATGACAGAAACGACGGATTTGAAAAAGCCAACAGCTGTAGCGAAACTGAAATTCCCCCCGAGAAGGCCTATCCGATACACATACGTGTCAATAATGTCCCCTTTGTCATAAACCATCGGATTGTATAAGTTTAAAATCTGGTCGAACCCTGCACTGAGAATGTAGCCCATTAACAGTGTAAGCAGAACGATAGTGACTGGAATCAAGGAAGGCAACGTAATATATAAGGTTTGTTGCCATCGATTTGCCCCATCGATTTCAGCCGCTTCATACAAAGCAGGATTAATACCGGTTAATGCAGCCAAATAAATAATTGAAAAATATCCAAATTCCTTCCAAACATCTGTGAAAATGGCCGTAAATCGAAAAAGATCGCCATTTCCGAGAAAAAAGAGCGGTTCCATCCCGAACCAGGTCTGTATTAAACGATTAATATATCCTCCGTCTAATGCCAGCACATCTGTATAAATCCCTCCTAACACAACCCACGACAGAAAGTGTGGGAAGAAGACTACGGTTTGAATCCACTTTTTAACCGACATTCTCCTCACTTCGTTCAAGAGAAGAGAAAAAACCAAAGCCATCAAAACGACCAGGAAAATTTTCGAGACTTGAATGATTAATGTATTCCAAATGACCTGCCTGCTCTCCTCAAGGGAGAATAACAACTTAAATTGGTCGAGTCCGACCCATGGGGATTGCATGATTCCCAAATAAGGTTTATAATCCTGAAACGCCATGACCAGCCCCAGCATAGGAACATAAATAAAAATCAAAGTCAAAACGACAGCCGGAACTATCAACAGATGGAGTTGCCACTGGTTGCTGCTAAATGCTTTTTTTCTTTTAACTATTTTGTAAGACTCAGTCTCTCCCACTTTTCCCTGTGGGGAGGATTTTTCAACAATCACTGTCTCTTCCATTGTGTTTCACCTCAAATTCATATAGATTCAGTCCTACATCACACTTCTAGTAAAAGGACTCGGAGAGACAGGTACCATACCCGCCCCTCCGATAAAATACTTTTATTTTTTTAAGGCTGCATACCACTCATTCACTTCTTCGGTGATTTGATCCCCGCCAGAGGAATACCACTTATCTACAAATTGATCAAACTTTTCTATAGGTTCCTTGCCATAGATAATAGACATGAACGTATCATTCTGCAATTTAACTAAAAGCTCCCCTCTCGAGCTCATCGTTGTGGTAGAAGGACCCAGGTATTCATTAAGGACATCAATTGACTTTTGAGTATCTGCAACCAGCCAACCCTTAGCATGAAGGGCGAAACCTGGATCATCTGCATCCGCAGGTAAGTCGGCCGACGCCCACACTGCCACATCGTTCTTGTTCAAAGGTTCACCGTTTGCAATCTTCTTATATACCATATTAAACCGTTCTGGATCAATAGGATTACTCGCTCCAACCCCTGCTACTATTGAATATTTACCTGTCCAGATTTGTCCATCAGGAAGTTTAGAAACATCAAAATCCGGCTTCCCATCCTTCACGGTATAAATGTACCCCTCTTGAAAATCCCTAAAGTATAAAGCATCTTCTGTTACCATGGCTCCATAAAGGTAATTATAATAGTGGAAAAATGCTTGAAGGGTTTCAGGCGAAATATCTTTGCTGATAACTACTGCGCCGGTTTCCGGAAAGGATCCATCACGCATCGCCTTTCCATCAGGACCGACAGGAATAGGGTAAGGCTGAAAATCGGCTTTCGGATCATTCTTTGTTATACTAGGTTTTACATAGTATGAGGGGATCCATCTTGGAGCAGCGAACACCCCTAATTTACCGTTTACTGCAAGTTCAGTCATCTTATTAAAATCATAAAGGGCAACATCCTGGGGCATATATCCCTTTTGATACCACTGATTCAGCGTCTCGAGCCCCGGCTTAATCTCAGGTTGCACAGAAGTAGCCTCCAATTTTCCGTTATTCGCCCTCCATATGCCCGGAACGACACCATGTGCCCCGAATACCCAGCTCACATTTCCAAAAGTTACATTTCGTATCCCATCACTTTTGTTAGCAAACCCATCTTTTAGAGAAAAGCTTATTCCGAACGTATCCTTTTTGCCATTGCCATCGGGATCCCCATTGGTAAAAACATCCAATATTTTTTCTAAATCCTGCATTGTCTTTGGTGGTTGAAGCCCGAATTTATCTAACCAATCTTTACGAATCCAAAGTACCGGAGATGTGGCATAGTCATCGACGAGAGCCGGTATCCCATAATGCTTCCCATTATTTTGATAAGGAATCCAAGCTTTTGGAGCTTGACTCATGGCATTCTTCGCTACATCAGATGCATACTTGTCGAATGCTTCATCAATGGACAACAATCGGCCTGATTGGACGAACATGTTGTAGGTGTCTTTATTATTGATACGGAACACATCCGGTAGCTTATCACCGGAAGCGAGCATGAGCCTAAGCTTGGAATCGAATTGATCGGGTGTAGTGCTCCAGTTCAGCTTGATATCAATCCCGAGCTTTTCTTTGGCCCATTTGGAATGGCCGTTGTCGCTAATTGATTCACCTTTCCTGTGAACTCCATCATCCGCTAAAGCGGACGTAATGGTTACGGCCGGCTCGATTTTACCGTTTACAATGTTTAACTTATTAGCCGAAGAAAGATTATCTTCTGCAGTCCCCTTGTTTACCTCACTGTTAGAATTGCTGCACCCGGCTAACAGACTGCCGGATAGAACAACCGCAAGCATGCCGGCCAAAAATTTTTTTCTCTTGATCACTGTGAACCTCCCCTTATAGATATAATATTTAAAAATATTTATATTTTCATTCTACAGGTAACCTCATTGATTCTGTATAGACAATCCTTAATCTTGATAGCGTTTTCTTAATTTTGTTCGTCTACTGTTTATAAAAGTTGTATTTTTCGAAAATCTATGGTTTCCTTTTAGTATGGAGGGACTGAAATGAGACAACAGTACTTAAGCACTTTTCATAAAATCAATATCTTGCTCATCATTTTGTTAGTAAGTATCCTTACAGTGTACACGTATTCGATAAACCGTAGTCTAAATACAGTACAGTCTACTATTCAAACCAATAACCAAAATAAGAATAGGTTCCTAGTCAGCCAATTGGACCGTAACGTTGAACAACTCGCAATGCTTGGCATTGCTCTGGGTCAAGAAAAAATGGTATCCCAATTTAACCACATCGATACATTGGATACGTACAATAAAATCAAGTTGCAATCCGATGTGTCGGACATGCTGGATTTTCTAAGTTTATCCTATGGGTGGCCGAATCAGTTGTCCATCTATTCAATCCTTTTACATCGATGGATTAATACAGGTTCATCCAACAATATCGAACCTTTCAAATTAGATGCTACCAGCAAGAAGTGGAAACTTGATCATGACCAATTTGTCAGATATACCCTACATCCCTTTTCTGAACCCCAAAGTAGTCGATTTATTACGAAAGTTTCATTTCCTGTAACGAATATAACCAAAATGTTAGATGGAGCTAAAGTCGGTGGAAATAATGATCCTTTTTTCTATGCTCCCTTTTCAGGCTCTCTCCTCTTTAATACCAGCTCAAACCAAGAGGTCAGTTATCTCATCGTTGATGCATTATCCGGTAAGCAACTTGGCATGGACGGAACGGAAATCATTGAGATCAGCAAAATTAAGTATCTAATTAATTATGCAAAATCAAGTTCACTGGATTGGTATCTCATTGATTATATTCCGCTAGACCAAGCATTTCTGCCCATAGAAAAAACAAAGCATTGGTTTTATATATCGAGTGCCGTTCTGATTATTTCAGGTTTTATTGCTTCCTTTTTCCTTTATCGAAACATTCAACAACCCATTATGAAATTAATAAATGCTGTAAAACGAATCAAGCATGGCGATTATTCCGTAAGAATTTCAGATAAAAGCCATAACGAGTTTGAATTCTTAAATTTGCATTTCAACGAAATGGCGGCACATATTGAAGAATTAATTGAAAATGTTTACAAGGAAAGAATTATATCTAGGGAAGCACAGTTAAAGGAGTTGCAGGCACAGATCAATCCGCACTTTCTGTATAACTGTCTGTTTTTTATAAACAATATGGTCCGCCTCGGCAATGATGATGCCATAAATGCCATGACAAAAAATTTAGCGGAATATTTCCGCTATACCACACGGACAGAGAAGCTCACATCAACGATGGAAGCGGAAATCAAAGTGATAGAAAACTATTTAAATATCTATAAATTAAGAATGCCACGCTTGAATTTCAAGATTGAGATTTTGGAATCAATGAAAATGCTCCCTATCCCTAAACTTTTGCTTCAGCCCATTGTGGAAAATAGCGTGGTTCATGGCATTGAACCCATGGATACTGAGGGAAATATAAATATTTGGAGTACAGAAGATGAAACCCATTACTATATTTATGTTCAAGATAATGGTCAGGGGTTATCCCCTCTGGAAATACAAGAATTAAAGCAAAAATTGATGAAGCCTCTGGACGAATCGATGGGCTGTGCCCTATGGAATATTCAACACCGAATGACCATTCATTTTGGAGAATCGGCTCGTCTTGACTTTAAGCCAACCGTTAACGGAGGATTAACGACTATAATTACTTGGCCAAAATTGGAGGATGAATATTATGTTCCAGCTTCTCATCGTAGATGATGAACAATCAGTTGTAGACAGCCTGACATTAACTATCCCTTGGAATGATTACGGAATTAGCGAAGTTCATAGTGCTTCTTCAGGCACAGAGGCATTAAGTGTTTTGCATGATCAAGCCATCGATATTGTTGTAACCGACATTCGAATGCCCAAGATGAATGGCTTGGAATTAATCGAACGAATTTCCCAAATGTCAAAAAGAATCAAATGTATCGTTCTTTCGGGCTATGACGATTTTACTTATGCTAAAAAAGCGCTCCAACATCAGGCCATCGATTATTTGCTGAAGCCGGTCGATATTGACCAGCTGATTGAAGCCGTAGAAAGAGCTGCTAGAATCCTAAAAGAAGAATGGGATCAAATCAGTTCTTTACACTACTTGCAAAATACTGTAAGAGTCCATTTGCCTACTTTGAAAGATCGTTTACTTTATGACATATTGAATAATAAACCCCTATCTCCAAACGTGCTTGAAGAAAAACTACAGCTTTTTAAACTGCATCCCTTTTCTTCAGGAGGCCGAATCACGATGATGCTCGTCCGATTGGAAGAATATTCCACCCTGTATGACACCAGATCCCAATCTTTGTTCGATTACGCCATCACCAATATGGCCGAAGAAATCTTTCAGGATGCCTTTCATCTCTGGCATTGCATCACAGATCAAGGCTTCCAAATCTATTTGATTAAAGAAAAGTACCCTGTTTCGGAGGAATTCATCAAATCTAGCACTGCAAAGTTACAGAATTATATCGAAACTTACTTAAAAGGCAGCGTCTCGGTTTATATCAGCAACCCCGGTGTTTTTCCTCATGATGTTCCGAATATGTACCAGAAATCCATTACAGCTATAAACAGTAAAGTAGGTCATAGCAAGGGATTCTTCATTACCGATGATGATATTTCAGACACTCCTGCTGTACCGACTACCGCGTTATATGAGCCTCCACTGCTCTCCATGCTCCTTGAATCCGGGCGCTGGGACGAGGCGGAACAAAAACTTGGCAAAATCTTTGAAGAACTGGATCGTATTCAAGAACCCCATCCGGACCAACTGATGGAAGTGTTTTTTCATTTAGGGTCGGCTTATTACTATACAGCTAACAAGCACAGAGGAATCGACTCCGCTTCTATTCGCAACTTGATTGACATGCAGCTTCGAAAGCCCGGATTTATGTCCGTGAAACTTCTAAAGACTTGGTCCCAGAATGTCCTTATCCGTATACGCGAAGAAGTATATCAATGCATCGAAACTGACAGGCACAGCATTGTACACCAAGTGAAAAAGTATGTCGAGGATCATCTGAAAGAAGGGATTTCACTACAATCCATCGCCGACCATGTTCACCTCCACCCTGTTTATTTATCTAAGCTTTATAAAACGATAACCGGCGAAAACATTGGCGACTATTTGCTTGCCCTTAGAATGGAACGTGCCGCTTTCTTATTAAAAAGTACAGCTTTAAAAGTAAACGAGATCACCTTCCAATTAGGCTATGCGGCTACTCCTCATTTCATCAAAGTCTTTAAAAAGCATTACGGTGTAACCCCACAGGAATTTCGTGAGGGTGTAATAAAAAATGTTTAACAGCAAAAAGGCATGGTGCTGTCACTGCCACCGTGCCTTTTCCTATCTTGTTTTTAAATTATAACTGGGAGAGACAATCTTAGAGACATTTTCAACGTTAGTTTTCTTTGTTGCCCGCTTGTTTCTTTTCCTCATTTTTCGAAAACGCATAGTGAGCAGACCATGTGATTACAAAGGATAATAGGCTGCCTCCAAAGAAAGGGACCAAGCCAGGAAACGTTGACATGGCAAAATAGACAATAAAGCTTCCCACAACTATCATAATTGTTGATATAGGATACATGATCATGACTAAGATGGCATTTTTGAAAACCTGGATTATTTTCATGTCAAAATGAACATAAATAGGAAAGACATACAAAAGAATTACAACATAGAAAAAAAACACCAATAGGAAAACGACGGTTAATACCTGAGAGAAATTGCTTGGAAATTGCAAAAAATATCTATAACCGTAAATAAGCACATTGCCTATAGCAACAAGAATCAGACCAAGTATATTGCTTTTCAAAAAATCCTTTTTGTATGTTGTCCAGAATGTTGAAAAAACTGGAACACCCGTTTCTCCCATCACCCATTTGCGGTTGACAGCAAACATGGCAGCGGTTGCAGGAAAAAGACCAAACAAGAATAAACCAAGCAGTGTAAAGAAGATCCATAAAATATTAATATAGGCAAATTTCATGATCCATTCAGACATCCTATAAAATCCTTCCGAAATTCTAGTCATTTGCAAAGATATTCCCCCTTGAATTGAGTATCAAATATTTAATAAACAGTTAAGTTTTATCAGACAAATTCTTAATTAATATTCGTGTGATTTCTCAGAAAAACTTAAATTATATTTTATTACGATCTGTCAATAACAAATATAGACAAATCTTAATTTGGATAACACTTTCTGAACATGATGGAGAATTTGGCTAAACTTTTACAAACAAAACAGACTGTTCCGATGCGATCAGAACAGTCATTAAAGTGATTAGTTTTTTTGAAATCGATTCTCTAAGCACAGTTTACACGCCTAAGAGATCTGGTAACCAAGTCGAGAAAATCGGGAAATAAGTCACTAGTCCCAACACAATTAAAGAAGCAATAATGAATGGAACTACTCCTACCGAAATTTCATTTAGGGAAATCTTAGCAAGACCACTTGCCACATAGAGATTTATGCCAACGGGTGGAGTAAACAGTCCAATTGCTAAGTTCAACGTCATGAAGACCCCGAACACGGTCGGATCCACGTTCAAGTGCAACATAATCGGCAGTAGAATCGGAATGAAGAGATAGTAGGCCGAGATAGCGTCAATAAAGGCACCCGCAATCAGAAGCAGGATGTTGACAAGCAAAAGAATCAGAATTTTATTTTCCGTTACCGACAGTACCATATCAGAAATACTTTGGGCTATTTGCTCTGTTGTAATAATGTAAGCAAACACTGAAGCAGAGCTTACAATCAGCATTACGATAGCTGTTTGGATGGAGGAATTAACCAGTATAGGAACCAAATCTTTTAACTTTAACTCCTTATATACAAATAACCCAATAGCAAGACCGTAGAACACGGCAACAACAGCCGCTTCTGTCGGAGTAAACACCCCGCCATAGATTCCACCTAGTATGATCACAGGGATTAGCAAACCCCAGATGGCATCGCCAAATGCTCTTGCCATTCCCCTCAAACTGGCCCTCTCCCGTTGCATGGTTGCTGCCACTTCATCAGCGGTTGCATTGCTCCTTATTTTTGTTTTTTTATTCATGACAATCATGGTTGCAATAAAAAAGGCAACTCCAAGGATCAACCCTGGAATGATACCGGCAACAAATAAACGACCAACCGAGACGGAAATTTGATCTCCGGCCACGACAGCAAAGACGATGAACCCAATGCTAGGAGGGATGATGATCCCAATCGAACCTGAACTTGCAAGAAGACCAGCCGCCGTAGCTTTTGTGTAACCATTTTTTACCAATGAAGGGATTAGAATGGATCCTAATGCGGCGACGGTTGCAGGGCCGGATCCCGAAATCGCTGCAAAAAAGATGGCCGTAGACACTGTTACAAGCGCAATTCCACCTCTTAGATGACCGACACAAACGTCCGCAAAGTGAATCAATCGCCGTGAAATTCCGGCAAACTCCATAATAACTCCCGCAAGAATGAAGAAAGGAATGGCTAGGAGCGTAAACTTAGCTACACTAGCATACATAACATCCGTCAGCAAAGAAAGTGAATCAAAGCCGGCGGTGAACAACAGGGTGATGCCCGCCGATGCGGCCAAGGAAAGAGCAATCGGGACATTCATTACTAACAAAACCACGAACAATCCAAAGAGCATTGCACCGATCATCCTTTATCCCTCCCTCCCATTTAATAGTATTTTCACCTCAAGGCTCGTAACTTGTATAACGCGAATCAAACAGATGATACTTCCTATCGGTAGCCCAAGAGAGAAAATCCATTGGGGCCAGCCTAAAGCAGGTGTGATCTGGTTTAGCTGTTTTTGAAACATAATCATCTCTACGCCAAAATACGCGAGGATGCCAAAAACAAAAGTACTAATAAGTCCTGAAAGAATCGCAAGGAACAGTTTTCCTTTTCTCTGAATGGAATCATACAATAAGCTAAATCCTAAGTGACCTTTCTGATGGATAGCCACGGCAGCTCCCACAAAGGTCAAGAGGACAAACAGGTTGATGGTTAACTCTTCCGTATACGCGAGCGATGTGGTCAAAAAATACCTTGAAATTACATTTACAAATGTAACCGTACACATGACTGCAAGGCTGAATGCCAGGATGGTGTATTCGATCTTCGTTAGGAATTTACTCAATATCATCAATCCCTTTCTGCTTTGTAAAAGACAGGTAGACAATGGACTCTACCTGCCTTAGAGGATATTACTTACTTTTGGAAGGCCTCCAACAATTCTTTGGTCCACACCGATTCATATCGATCGTAAATGGGCTCAACCGCCTTCTTAAAGGTTTCTAATTCTTCGGCGGATGGCTCGTATACTTCCATTCCCTTGCTCTTGAGTTCTTCAATCTGCTTCATTTCTTTATCGCGCGCTAGCTGAATTTGATAGGCGCTGGCATTGGCAGCTGCTTCTTGAACAATTTTCTGATCATGAGGGTGCAGGGAATCAAACAGTTTCTTGTTCATGCCGACAATTAGCGGATCATAGGAGTAGTTCCATAATGTCATAAACTTTTGAACTTCATTCAATTTGGAAGAGTGAATGACATCTACAGCATTCTCCTGTCCATCAATGGTATTCTGCTGCAGAGATGTAAAGACTTCTGAGAACGTCATTCTAGTCGGATCGGCCCCTAGACCTTGCCATAGGTCCACAAACATTTTGATACCCGGAATGCGGATCTTCATACCTTTAATATCACCTGGTGTTTTGATCGGCCGAACGCTATTCGTTACTTGACGGAACCCGTTTTGTCCAAAACCAAGAGGCTCTACACCCTTTTCGCGAAGCAATTTCTTAAGGGCTTCTCCCCCCTCGCCTGCCATCACTCGGTCAACTTCATCGAAACTTTTAAACATGAATGGAGCGGTTACTACACCAAAACGCTCATCCATAATGGAATAAATAATAGCAGAATTAAAGGTTAAATCAATCGATCCCTTCATTAACATCTCAACGGCCTTTCCTGAATCACCCCCAGATAATTGTTCATTGGTATAAATGGTTATATTGATACGTCCATCTGTATTTTGTCTTACTTCATCTGCGAATTTTTGTGCTGCTTGGTACCAAGTTGAAGAATCACCTACTGTAATTGACAACTTGAGATTATGTTTATCTGTCGATTGATCCGCGGTTTGAGATTGACCTGAATCCGTTTTTCCTGAACCATTGTTCGAAGCGCTTTCATTAGACGAACATCCAGTGACAAGCAAAGATAATGATAATGCAAATGACACAAACCCCTTGCTGAACTTTTTCATTCAACCCACCCTTTCATACCATCCATAATAATATAATCTTAATTGTAGCAATTTCTATGCCAAGTATATTAGCGATAATTTATATACATCTGAATTATATATGGGGGAATACTAGCAATAATGCATTGTCTTTTTTGTAATAATAGTGCAATATTGCTAGTGTTCAACTACATTTTTCAAGTTATCACTACCAGATTACACCCTATAAAGCTGGAGAAATCTCTTTTTTGTCTTTTACCATTTCTTCCTTATATTGTTGACAATGATTCAAATAACCCTGGGTTGTCATGTTTAAATTCTCTAGATCTCGATCGGTTAACTCACGAACAACTTTGGCTGGAGAACCCATCACCAGGGTTCGCGGTGGAATCTTTTTTCCTTCTGGAATCAGGGATCCGGCACCAACCAATGCATACTCGCCAATTTCAGCATTATTTAAAATAATAGACCCCATACCAATTAAAGCCCCTTGGCCAACCGTACACCCATGAAGAATTACGTTATGGCCTACCGATACGTCGTTCGCTACGGAAAGTGGAAAATTTTTATCTGCATGACAAATGGATCCGTCTTGAATATTTACGTTATTTCCAATTTTTATGGAGTCGTTGTCGCCTCTTAGTACACAATTGAACCATACAGACGATTCCTTTCCAATAGTTACATCTCCAATGATTTTTGAACCCGGTGCAATATAGGCGGTTTCATCAATTTGGGGAAATCTGTTTTTATACGAATAAAACATGAAAATATCCCTCCTATTTTAAATGACATACTTAGTTTAGTGGGGGACTAGACTTCCCAAGAACCAGTCCCCACATACGAGATCATTATTAACTACGAATGGAGTGACCCCCATCAACGGGCATACAAACACCCGTGATAAAATTGGCCTCGTCTGAGGCAAGAAAGACAGCTGCATGGGCAATATCCCAGGCTGTTCCCATGCGCCCCATAGGACAACTAGCATTTCGAGCTGCTACCATTTCTTCTACACTCTCATATTGGCCAGCGATGTCCTTATAAATTAACGGGGTGTCAATCAGACCCGGTAAGATCGCATTCACTCGAATTCCATAGGAGGCATATTCAAGCGCTACGACGGATGTTAGATGATTCACTGCAGCTTTTGAAGCACTATATGCAGGGTATGGATAGCCTGTAAACCGAATACTTGCAAGAGAAGAGACATTAATAATGGCACCTGTTTTTCTTTCCGCCATGTGTGGTAAAACACACTTCATGGTGAGGTAGACACTTTTCAGGTTTACGTTAATCGCCTTTTCCCAATCCTCCTCAGGTAGATCGACGATTCCTCCCATTTGAGCTAATCCTACATTGTTATGAAGAACATCAATTTGACCAAACTCCTGAATCGTGTCTGTAACGACTTTTTGAACTTCAACGGAGTTTGTCACATTTGCCGTTCGATAAGAACAGACCCCATGTTCATTATGAATAATTTGGCACGTCTGTTCCGCAGCATTAGCATATAAGTCTACGACCATGACTTTTGCACCTTCACGTGCATAAGCAACTGCTGCCGCTTTGCCATTCCCCCATCCTTCCCCAACTGATCCTGCTCCAAAAACAAGAGCAACCTTGTTCTCTAATCGATTTGTCATCATTGCCCCTCCATTCTACAAAAAATTCAAATGACCTAGATGGATTTAAACCAATAAACGGAATCTTCGATCTTGTAAAGTTTAACTTTTTGATTTATGGTTGGTTCACCCTCAACAAGACGAGCTGTTATGCGTGGCCCTTCATCTAAATCTACTAAAACGATAGGATATGGAGCTTCAACAGCAAGCCTTTCCGGTGCAGCATAGATCGTGGTATAGGAATAAATCTGACCTATGCCACTTACCTTTTTTTCTATTAATTCTTCACTATAGCAATTTGGACAAATATACTTAGGAGGAATAGAGACCATTTTACAACCTTCACACGATAATAATGCCATTTCCATCATTACAGACCCTTCCCTTCAAAAATGTGGACCGTTGAATAAGCCCCAGTACCCCCAAGATTTTGTGCCAAACCAATCCGTGCTCCTTCGACTTGGTTAACTGCTCTGCCTTGCAACTGATTAACAATTTGAATAATTTGGGCCACCCCTGTAGCTCCAATCGGATGACCACGCGAGATTAACCCTCCACCAGTATTGACAGGGACCTTCCCCCCGTGTTTGGTTAAACCGTCTTCAACCGCTTTCCACCCAGTCCCCTTTTCAAAGAAGCCTAAGTCTTCAATGGCTAAAATTTCGGTAATAGCAAAACAATCATGAAGTTCTACCACATCAATGTCGTTGGGTCCTAACCCTGCCTGCTTATAGGCTTGGCGTGCGGATTCTTGAATAGCCCCAATGCTTAATAAGTCAGGAATATCTTGCAAGAGCGGTGGTCCGGAAGCTTGACTAGATGCAAGCACCTTAACTCCCTTATCTCCGGCGGTAACTACGACAGCGGCAGCTCCATCCGTAATCGGGGAGCAATGGAATAGCCCAAGAGGTGCGGTAATCGGACGTGCCTGCATAATTTCTTCTAGACTCGTTGCTTTTCTAAACTGTGCTTTCGGGTTATTTATGGCATACTCCCGGTTTTTCAAAGATACCATGGACAGATGTTCTACACCGGCACCATACTCATACATGTATCGGTTGGCAATAACACCAAAACATCCTGCAAAGGTTAGACCTGATATCCCTTCATTGGAATCATTGTCCATCCCCACATTTAGCGCTTCTGTCACTACGTTTGTTGGAGCATGGGTCATTTTCTCCACGCCGACAACCAATACCGTATCATAGATGCCAGCAGCTACCATATGATAGGCCTGACGAAACGCAATTCCCCCAGACGCACAAGCTCCTTCCATTTTGGCAGCCGGGATGGGTCCTAACCCTAATTCTCTCGCTAAGATAGATCCGAGGACTTCCTGCCCCGCTAACCGTCCGCTCGAAAAATTCCCTACATAAATCGCATCGACTTTCGGAAGTCCCGCATCCAGCAAGGCTTCACGACTAGCCGATACAGCAAGTGATTTTAAAGAGGCTTCATGTTTTCCAAATTTGGTCATTCCTGTTCCCGTTACAGAAACACTTCTCATACTCTACTCCCCCAGTAAGATTCTCGAATCTCTTTACGCAATATTTTTCCATACGAATTTTTAGGTAGACTGTCCATGATGCGAATTTTCTTCGGTTTTTTAAAGCTTGCCAAGTGTTTTTTACACAAATCAATAAGTTCCTGCTCTGATACCGTTTGTTGATCCCTAGGCACAATATAGGCGCAAACAGATTCACCCCATTTTTCATCCGGAATGCCAAATACACATGTTTCTTTAACGCCAGGATGCAGATTTAACACCTCTTCTACTTCTCGAGGATAAATATTTGCCCCACCGCTAATAATCACATCTTTCGACCGGTCGACGATATGGAGATAGCCTTCATCATCTACCCATCCGAGATCTCCCGTGTAAAGCCAACCATCCTTGATCGTTTCTGCTGTTGCTTCCGGGTTATTCCAATACCCTTTCATTACTAAGGAACCATTACAGACAATTTCACCAATCGTTCCGGTTGGTACTTCTTGACCATTTTTATCTACAATTTTCATTTCCGCAAACATTCCGACCTTCCCGCATGAAGAAGGCCTGTCTTTTAGTTCGTCCTTTGGCATAACGGTAATCGTCAAAGGTGCTTCCGCTTGCCCAAAGGTTTCAAGAATAATAGGACCCAAAAGATCTATAGCTAACTTTATTTTTTCAGCTGCCATCGGGGCACCTGCCATATTAATTGTTCTCAAAGAGCTGAGATCTCGTTTAGAAAAGCTCTCTTCGTGAATCATTAGATTAACCATGGTGGGAACGAGAAAGACAGCAGTAATTCGTTCACTTTCAATAGCTTCCAAAAATTGTTGTGGTTCAAACTTATTAAATATAACCTGTTTGACCCCCAAGAATAACGCACTATAAGCCATAGCCAAGCTTCCGTGACTCAAAGGTGCTACATGTCCAACCACATCTTCATCAGACATGCCGCTGCCCTTAATTAATGTTAATGTGCAGGAAATCCAGTTACGATGTGTTTGCATAGCTCCTTTGGGTCTGCCGGTTGTTCCAGAGGTATACATAATGGAGATTACATCGTCCTCACTAACCTCAACATTCGGGTCGATATCCGGAGAATCAGCAATCCATGATTCATACTCTTTTCCGAATCTGACGGTTGGAATGTCAATATCAAGGGTCTCAATCAAATTTTCCTCTCCTAACAAGAGACTGGCTCCTGAATGTTGGAGCATATATTCATGTTCCCTTGGATGCAGACGATAATTAAGAGGGACTTTAATGAGCCCAGCGAAAGCTACTGCCACTTCTAATTCGATATGCTCGATCCGATTGGATGCGAGGATGGCTACCCGATCACCTTTCTTGAGACCAAAGGAAAGCAAGGCGTTGGCCAAACGAAAGCAACGCTCTTTTAGCTGTGCAAACGTATAGCTTGTATATTCGTCGCGCACAGCAACAGAATCAGAAAAGTTACCAAAAGTTTTTCGGTATATTGTACCTAGTGTTTTCATGTAGTATCCCTCCTATTTGAAATTAATCGTTGGAAAACCAAGGTCTTCATTAAATGAACGTATAGCCTTTATGTTATTTCCAACTCGAATGCTAAACTCCACCGTTACACATACGGGATTTTTTCCAGGAATAAGATGTCCCCCGAAGATAATTCCCTGCTTCCCGAAAAATACTGCATGCATATGCAAATCGGTGTTTCCGTTTTCATTCTTGCTTAGAAAGCCTGTGCCACTTAAAATTCCAAAGGGACCCTCTCTTTCAACGAGATCACAATAGCATAAGCTCCCATCTGGTCTTTCTGCCGGATAGACATAACCTGCCTGTGATACAGACCCTATAAAGGTGACCATGCCCGCTTCAGCACTGTACTTTTCATATTCTTGGATAATACCTTGCATGAGGTCAGTTCCTTTAACTAATGAACCGAAAATCGTCCCAGTCGTTTGGTCAAAAACGGAATGGTTTTCCCGTTGGCTTTTCATTCCTCTTTCCTCCTTAATTATCGAACAGCCTACTTGTTCTTTTAAATTCTACTTATCTCCTGCTAAATTATCCAATGGCGAGCCCGCCACAAACTTTCAGGACTTGGCCGGTTACATAATTGGAAGCGGGAGAAGCCAAATATAAGACCGCCTCGGCAATATCTGATGGATCCCCCATCCGCTTGATTGGCTGTTGATCTAAGGGGTACTCATACCCTTTGGTCAGTTCAGTTACGACTCCTCCCGGGGCGATGCTATTGCAGTAGATGCCTAATTCCCCAACTTCCTTAGCCACCCATTTCGTCAAGGCGATGATGCCTCCTTTGGATGCAGCATAAGCTGGGCCTGATCTTCCCTGCTTGTTGTCGGAAACTGAAGACATAACCCCCCCAATAATGCCGGAAACCGAACTAATATTGATAATTTTGCCGTAGCCTTGATTCCTCATATGAGGATAAATCACTGCTTGTGTAAACAGAAAAGTTCCTAAGAGGTTCGTGTCAATATCACGCTGCCAATCCTCCACACACATTTCCTCCAGTCCTACGCGTGAAGCGGTCCCTGCATTATTCACTAGGATGTCAATTCTTCCCCATTTACTAACGGTTTCATCGATCACACGCAGAACCTCGTCCCGCTTTCGAATATCAATTTGATAGGAAAAAGTTTTACAGTTAGGAAAATCACTTTGTATTTTCGTCAGAATGTCATCCGCTGAAAGTAGATCTACAATTACAATACTCGCTCCTTCCCGCGCTAGTGTATAAGCACATGTAGCTCCTATACCACGGGCACCACCTGTTACAATTGCAACTTGTTCACTTAAATTATGATTACTGCTTATTTTCGACATATGTTTTCTCCTTTTCTTTATTTACATTAGATATAACTTGCAATATCCATGCCAAAAAACTGAATCATTCATATCGTAATAGAGGTATTCATAGTGAGAACAAATAGATGTGAAGTCTATAACCTAAAGGGAACCTTAATGAGACCTAAAAGCATGGCCACATCATTAATCACGATGGATATCAAACAGTTAATATAAACTTTCAAAAACGCCATATGAGTAGCATTTATGATATTGCATATTAGCCGTCATCAAAGAAATTAAAATAGTTTTTACCATTGATTGATTTTACTTAATCTCAATTATAGGCACATTTTTTTCCACCTATGTTCTACATTTTTATTACCTCTAAACTTTCGAGTTGATTTTCTGAAGAAAATTATCTTACAAATACGTTTTCACTAGATTCTTATAGCGAAATTTTTTAAAAATGATATAATTAAATCACGACATATCATATATGCAATGGTTAATTTGATATAATAACATCATTATTGCCATACTTCCATTTACTAAATAAAAGGTAAGCAGAGGAGGATAAAACATGAAAAGAGATGATATCGTACAAACTCCCTTTGAATCAGAATTCTTACTTCGTAATCTAATAGATAGTTTATATGATGGAATTACCATAGTTGATCCTAAAGGCACTATCCACTGGTATAATAAATCTTTCTTACGCATATCCGGGTTAACACCCTATCAATTAAATGGTTATACGATGTATGAGCTAGTCGAAAAAGGTTACCTGGAAAAAGCCGGAGGGATTGACGCTCTTAACCAAAAGAAAACCGTGAATAACATCAGTAAGTACCCTACAGGGGTTGAAGCTTTAATCACTTCCACTCCGGTTTTCGATAACGAAGAAAACATACTTTTTGTTATAAACAATATTAGAGATATCACGGAATTGAATAAATTGAAACGTGATTTAGATGAAACAACCATCCTGACTAAAAGCTATCAACAAACATTACAAGAAATCCAGTTATCTAACGTAGATGGAAATCAGATTATCTATCGAAGTCCGGTAATGGAAAAGATCGTTTCACTTGCCAACAAGTTTTCTGTTGTTGATACTCCTATCCTTATTCTCGGTGAATCCGGGGTCGGTAAAGATGTGCTTTCCAATTATATTCATAAGGTTAGTGGCCGAAATGAAAAAGGGCCGTTTGTCAAAGTAAATTGCGGTGCTATTCCCGAACATCTCTTGGAATCTGAATTATTTGGATATGAAGCCGGTGCGTTTACCGGCGCTAACCGTCAAGGAAAAGCCGGACTATTCGAAGTGGCAAATAACGGAACTATATTTTTAGATGAAATTGGAGACATGCCTTATTCATTACAGGTGAAATTATTAGGGGTTCTTCAGGATATGAAAATCCAAAGAGTCGGAGGTACAAAACCAATTCCCATCGATGTTAGAGTCATCGCTGCAACTAATGCTAATTTACAAGAGATGATCAAAGAAAAACGTTTCCGAGAAGATCTCTTTTTTAGAATTAATGTTTTATCCCTTAACATCCCACCTCTTCGCGAGCGGTCGGAAGATGTTTTCGCCCTCTTAGTACATTTTCTTAATTTTTTCAATCATAAACACAATATGAAGAGGACATTCTCGCCCACTCTGATAAATTTGTTAATGGAATATCATTGGCCTGGTAATATCCGTGAACTTAAAAATTTAGTAGAACGGCTTGTTGTAGTATCAGATGAAGATACAGTCGACGAAACATTACTTCCATCGCACATTAGATCTGATCAAAACAAGGAAATGAACGAAGTAATAAAGGATGATTTTCAGAATACAACTGAGTTGACTTTAAAAGAAATGATTGATGAACACGAAAAGAAAATTCTTTCTTATTATATGTCCAAATATAAACCGTTAAAAAAATGCGCAGAGATGCTGGGTATGGATCTAACCACTCTTTTCCGGAAGAAAAAGAGATACGGGCTATAAAACTAAGGTTTTTCTTATTTATAATCCAGCAAAAACCGACGACCACTACCCGGTAGTGATCATCGGTTTTTTTCAGTGAATAAAAATAATTCAATTATTTCTAGTCTGTCCTCCATAGCTTGATGCAGGATATGCTAAAAAACCAACAGACTGGGCGACATCGTGCGGAGATCCAATTCTTCCATTGGTATTTCCCAGGTATACCCTTGAATAGCTTGTTCGGAATTAATCAGAATTAAGCAATATTGTAAAAATGCAATAATATTTCATTTTTGCTATTGCATTAACAACCATACACCTTATAATCGCTTCTCTAATTTCTAAAAAAAATTTATTCAGAATAAAATCATCCATCATCAAAGTAAGTTAGAAATTTTGTGAACGTTCAAGTCTTAAAGTCAAGTTATTTAATGTGGGTTATTATTTTCAGGTGGCACATTGGCAAAAAGCAATACAAAGTTAATTTTTAATAAAAATAACATCCCTTTTTCGCCAATATATTTTTATAAATACTTGCAAAATAAGGAGAAATTAATATATTGGCATGATAATTGCTAGATAATTAAGTGCTGAGAAGAAACGGAGGTGTGGATTAGTTAGTATAACCTATAAAAAGGATAAGGATAACAATATATAACAAAGGAGTCACTTCAATGCAAAGCAATTTAGATTTAACTAGGACAAGTAGCAATAATAACTGGATCTTTGGGTCACCATCCAAGGGAATGGAGGAATTAATATGAGCACGCCATACACAAGAAATCCATTGATGCAAGGTTTTACTGAAGGTTATTTCGTTGCAAATGACGGAGTAAAACTCCGTTATCTTCATAAGGGAAGTGGTATGCCACTAATTTTTGTCCCTCCTTTTGGTGGCATGGCTGATGTCTACGCATTGAATGCACCTGCATTTACAGATGATTTCTCTGTCTACGTACTTGAGATGCGTGGGCATGGATTCTCAGATGCACCAGCACATGGTGCCCACGTATTCAGACTGTCTGCTGATCTTCACGAATTTATTGAATCCTTGAATGCACCCAAAGTTAATTTAATTGGTTGGTCTATGGGATGCGCCGTTATATGGGGTTATATTGAACTGTTTGGTCAGGATAAGATTAATAAACTTGTTTTTGATGATCAACCGCCTTTCGTGTCTGCAAACCCCTATGATTCTAAGGAAGAAATCCTCCAATACAGTGGCAATCGCATAGACATATGGCATGTTCATCACGTATATAGTAGGAATTTTGACGATGGTTGGCCTGTACTCAAGACATATTTTCAGCGTCCTGAAATTCCTTTAACACCAGAAATTTCAGCTTCTCTCCCGGATAATTATGCCGAAAAAATGGCATTAATGCCGGAGTCCCTGAAAGTTGACAAAGCACGTGGTCAATTCCTAGCAGACCTAGTACGTGACCATCTTTGGCTTGACTATCGTGGTATTTTCCCGTTGATAAAAGTTCCTGTTCTTTATCTTATTGGTGATATCAGTAACTGCACGACACCAGAGTGCGGTGATTGGATTTCCAAGACAATCCCAAATTGTAAGTTAGTTCGTTTTACCGCGGAGGAATTTGGAGGCCATGACCTCAACCAGACTGCTTATAAGAAGTTTAATGATTCTGTTATGGAATTCCTGAAATAAACGATTTTCGTAATCATCGTAGATCTTTCATACACAACAGCCAGTTTAGATGAAGATTTTTATGGGTGCCAGCATACTAATAGGTGTATTTTCACTGTTCGTTGTGGTCTTCCCTACTGTCCCTGGTATTATTATTAGTTGGATGTTGCTTAGTCTCGGAATGAACACCATCACTCCAGCTATGGTTCTGTTTTAACCATGGCGCAGAAAAGCAAAATTGATTCTCGCGGACCTATTTTTATGAAAACGTAATTATGGAGGAATTAATATGAGCACGCCATACACAAGAAATCCATTGATGCAAGGTTTTACTGAAGGTTATTTCGTTGCAAATGACGGAGTAAAAATCCGTTATCTTCATAAAGGAAGTGGTATGCCACTAATTTTTGTCCCTGCTTTTGGTTGTATGGCTGATGGATATGCATTGAATGCTCCTGCATTCACAGATAATTTTTCTGTCTACGTACTTGAGATGCGTGGTCATGGATTTTCTGATGCACCAGCACATGGTGCCCATATATTCAGACTGTCTGCTGATCTTCATGAATTTATTGCATCCTTGAATGCACCCAAAGTTAATTTGATTGGCTGGTCTATGGGATGCGCTGTTATATGGGGTTATATTGAACTGTTTGGTCAGGATAAGATTAATAAACTTGTTTTTGATGATGAACCACCTTACTTGTCTGCAAACCCCTATGATTCTAAGGAAGAAATCCTCCAATATGGTGGCAATCACTTAGACATATGGCATATTCATCACGTATATAGTAGAAATTTCGACGATGGTTGGCCTGTGGCCGAGACTTATTTTGAACGTCCGTATAATTATGTAACACCGGAAACTTCTGCTTCGCTTCCGGATAATTATGCCGAAAAAATGGCATTAATGCCGGAGCGCCCGAAAGTTGACAAAGCACATGGTCAATTCCTAGCAGACCTTATACGTGACCACCTCTGGCTTGACTGGCGTGGCATTTTCCCGTTGATAAAAGTTCCTGTTCTTTATCTTGTTGGTGATCTCAGTCACTGCATGACACCGGAGTGCAATGATTGGGTTTCCAAGACAATCCCAAATTGTAAGTTAGTTCGTTTTACCGCGGAGGAATTTGGAAACCATGATCTCTGCTGGACTGCTTATAAGAAGTTTAATGATTCTGTTATGGAATTCCTGAAATAAATTACATCAACAATTTCATACCATTCGGTAGATTTGAAACCGCTATCTGTAACCACACGGTATAACACTTTCTAAAATCATTACGTTTGAGGAGGTTCATCATCATGAATCCAGTACCTGCCAGTCAGTCCCGGACTATTCGTACATCGCTTGTCCTACCTCCGGATACAAACCATTATGACAATATCTTTGGCGGAAAAATCCTTGCTTATATCGATGAGGGTGCCGCCGTTGCCGCCATGAAACATTGTAAAATGGCTGTCGTTACCGCTTCTTTTGACTCTGTTGATTTTCTTCATCCCGTAAAGAGAGGCTATGCCATTTCTGTAGAAGCGTTTGTAACCTATACAGGTCGTTCATCGATGGAGATTTTCGCCCAGGTATCATCGGAAAATTTGCAAACAGGAGAAAAGCTGCTAACAGCTACTTCCTTCATTACGATGGTAGCTGTAGATGAACAGGGAAAGAGTGTGCCCGTTCCCCCGGTTTTACCCGAAAGCGAATTTGAAAAGGAGTTGTACCGGACCGCACCTCAACGTCAGGAAATCCGCAAACAGCGAAAAAAAAATATTTGTACCCAACCGAAATAATCAAAAGAGATTGATACCGTTCAACATGCCAATAAGCGGGTAGAATCCTTGCCATCATCGGTTCTTCATTGACCGGGTTTGCTGCAGGTAGTATCCCCGCAGTAAATTACGCTATCCTGGCTGAAATTACTCCAGAAAAAATGCGTAGCAAGGTTTGTGGCTGGAGCGATGCAATGTGTACAGTAGGCATCTTGGTTTCTTCCTTTTTCGCGGTTTTTTGGGCTGCTGATGGAAATTGGACTCGTGCATTTGATGTGTATTATATCAGTGTATTTTCACTGTTTGTTGTGATGTTCCCTACTGCCCCTGGTATTGATTTTCCCGTTGATAAAAGTTCCTGTTCTTTATCTTATTGGTGATATCAGTAACTGCACGACACCAGAGTGCGGTGATTGGATTTCCAAGACAATCCCAAATTGTAAGTTAGTTCGTTTTACCGCGGAGGAATTTGGAGGCCATGACCTCAACCAGACTGCTTATAAGAAGTTTAATGATTCTGTTATGGAATTCCTGAAATAAACCATTTTCGTAATCATCGTAGATCTTACATGCACAACAGCCCATGTTACAGATAGTGGCATTCAAATCTACTGAATGGTATTCTTTCTAATCCCTTTATTCATCAAAAAAGAGGAGTGCCATTACAGCACTCCTCCGCTCTTGATCCTCGAAAGATTCAACAACATTTTGTGTATCGGTTCTTCTTACTTTGTTTCGATGTGTTGTTAAGAGCATTAAATCTCAAGTATATGGTACCGAGTCGTTTCACGATTTCAGGATCGTTATATGAAAAGCACAAGCTCTTTTTCGTATCTAACATAGCAATCCTCTCCAAGGGTTTGTAAAAGCCGGGAGAATCATATACTCCCTGACAATAGGGGTAAAGTTGGATATTTTACAAAGAAGTGCATGATTAGATAAAATTACCCTTCCTAGTCCCTATATTACATCAAGGGTTGTTTCTTCAGGGATTTCTATTTCTCCAGATCCTTGACATGTAATGCATTTTACTATTTCGCCAGAAAAATGAATAAGACCTTGTCCAAAACACTCACGACACATATACATCTTTTCTCCTCCTGTTTAGAAAATATTTTATTAAAGCACCTTACAACTCTTCTCTATGTCTGAAGCAACTCTCACACTCATGACTATAAGATTCTGCTTGCTCTTCAAAATATTCACCGCATTTACCGCACTCTTTTTTCGGTATATTCTTATAAAAATCAAGGTTATCTGTCATCTTTACTCCCTCCATGATTTATTTGAAGAAACAATACGATACAGGTAGCAAAATGCAGCGCTTATGAAAAGGAACAAGATCCAAGTTTTTCTCTGTACAGAAGACAAACCTCTTTGTCACCATTACCCCATTCCTGTTTGCTTTATGCAGATAGAATAAATCTCTTCCCTTTCGTTCTTACTAGCGTACGAGCTTTGGTTTTGGATACGATTTCGTTTTCTTCTCGATAACAATCGATGCAGAGGGTTTTATATTCGTTGGATTCAAATTCTGATAATGTAACATGGCACCCTCTACAATTTTTCTCAGTAAATTTTAAGTCCATTTTTTCTACCCCATCTTTCAGTTTCCATTTTACAGTTTTATCCAAAAAATATTTGATACCACCAGATATATTCCTCCCTTCTTCACATTTCAATTTAATTTGATCGATATATAAAATTATTTTTTCTATAATTAATTACCTATCTATACAAACTCAAATGCAATAAACGTGCCAAACCATAAATTCTAATAAAGACGGTGTTCCACTACTTCATAATACCGGATTGAGTAAGTAGCAAAGAAAAGTCAAAACGGTCCTCAAGTTTTTTTAAAAATAGGTGTTCCCGCACATTCTCCATGATTGAGTTCCTTGAATCTGGGTTTTTGTAACGCTGACATTGGTAAACCACTTATAACATTGCATTTTTGTTATAAGATATCCTTTTTTGCAATAGCAAAAAAGATATAGAAAACAACGGTTATATTTAGGAAATCCTGGAATCCATCTGATTTCATTAAAATTTCACGTTTTCTAGTTCATAATTGTATTCTTTTAAGTAAGTGTTATATAATAATCAATAAGACTGTTATAAACGCAATGGTAAATCCGCTACTATATATATCATTTTCGCTATTGTCATGAAAATAAAAGGGGTCTAAACATTATGATTTGTGAAGAAAAACAGTTGGTATAATTATTGCATGTATACTAATAGTGAAAGGAGGAAGCACTAAATGGCGAATAAAGGAGGGCATTAGAAAGCAATAATAAAAGAAGGACGATATAATACTAATTAATTTAGAGACAAGGCTGTAAAGATAGATTCGCAAATTGGTAATGTTCTATAAGGAAATATTGGATTTCTATCTTAATTTAAGAGAGTGGGGGGAAATAAATGGAAAAGGCGACATTTACAGGTTATTTAAATGGTGTATTCGCGATGATTATGACTTTTTTGACGAGCATTATTCTGGTTGCGCCCGCACCAATTATGACGACAATTGTTGAGGAATCACATTGGAATTTAGGTCAGACTGGGTATTTATTATCTGCAATTTATGCGACAACAGTTATTTCCGTCTTTGTTGGAAGCGTATTTATTGAAAAAATTGGTGCCAAGTGGACTGCGGTCATTTCATTGGCAATGGTAGCAATAGGCGGTGTCATGGCTTTCTTTTCAGGAGACAACTTTGTACTGCACCTGATCGCAAGAGTTATCGTTGGTATTGGTTATGGATTATATTTTCCACTTCCTGGTGTTATCGTGGCACAGTGGATTCCAAGGACACAACAGCCTGCTTGGCTGGGTGCGCGTACTTCGATAAGCACTCTTGGGGTTTCAGCGGGTTTTTACTTTACCCTACCTGTACTTGGTTTTATGCATACCTGGCAGGCTACTCTTGGCTTCTATGGTATTATTACGGCCGTACTTTTCGTTATTTCAATATTCGTTCTCAGAGAACCGAAACGCAGCGAAAAAGCAAATGCTGCAGAACAAGCAGATAGCCAAGTTGGCAAAATGGGTCTAGCGCGGGTCGTAAAGAACAAAATCATCTTGAAGACGTGTGTACTTATAATTGGAGTGGGGATTACTAGCATAGCATTTATGGACTACTTACCTGCTTTTCTTGAGTTGGAACACGGTATGAGCAAAGAAGCCTCTTCCAAGTTGGCTGGCGTCAGCCCAATAGGATCCGCTTCATTTGGCTTTATCTGCGGTTTAATCATGACAGCCCTGGGACGAAGAAAAATAATAGGTCTATCTTCACTAATTCTTATATTTTTCAGTGCGATGTTGATAATATTCATGGACAACTATTATGTTGTTCTAGCAGGCGCATTTCTATTTGGGGTAGGTTCCGTTGGTTATTTTGTATACTACTCAATGATTTCGCTAGATCTTTCGAAATCCGATCCTTCCTTTATTGGTGCAGCGTTTGCAATCATACTTGCATGTGCCTGGTCACCTGCTTTCTTCGTTCCTGCGATTTTCCAGGCGTTGCTTAATCTCGGAATGTCGATGCAGATAGTAATGCTCATTTTTACCATCCCGACACTTGGAAGTATATTCTTACAAATGTTTATTGAGGAGACAGGTCCTAAAGCTAAACAAAAACAAATGCAGGCTGAGACTATTACACGATTGGCAAACTAATTGGCTTGAATTAATTAGCCTAAATACATGTATAGTTTTCTGACTTGTGTAAAATTAATTAATAATACTTCTCCAAAAGGGGAATTATACTGCCTACTAACACATCAAGTTCACAGTCAAAACAAATTTCCAATCTACCGAAAAGATTTATTGATGATATTTTAGATTTTATCCAATAATGTACTGTAATGCAGAAAGCGGCGTTAAGGATTTTGACGCCGCTTTCTTCTGTTTTTCCAAATCATTAACATAGAGGACCATTGGATTTTATGGTAAAATTATGATGTTTGTTGGAACTATAATTAATCTAACGGTGCGGCTTAACTTAAGAAAGCTTTGCATATTCCGGTGTTGGAGGAGTAGTAAACAATGAAACTGAGAGAGGAAGCTATTGAATACTGTTTGAAATTGGAAAACACGTATGAAGATTATCCGTTTCGTGATAAAAATTGGACATTGATGCGGCACAAAGAAAACAAGAAAGTTTTTGCATGGATCTTTCAAAAAGATGAGCATATTTGGATCAATGTAAAGTGTAAACCTGGTCATCTTGATTTCTGGCGTCAAATTTACAATTCTGTAGTACCGGCATACCATCTTAATAAAGAACATTGGAACTCTATTATTCTGGACGGTACCATTCCAGAGGAAGAGATATACGAAATGATAAGACAAAGTTATAATTTAACGAAAGCAAAAAAATGATTTTTTGATACTCCAAGCTTTACAGGAAGCTTCTCTATCGATTTGTTTGATGGAGAATAGCTCTCCACTTTCCAGATATCCCCCCACTTCCCGGTCATATATAAATAAATCAAATAAAAAAAGGAGAGTCGCCTCTCCAATAGATAGGATTATCTGGAGTACTTGTCAAGCCCTTCACAACTATCGAAGTAAGAGTGTTAAACACTCCAGAGACTGGCTTATTAATTAAATAAGCCGGTCTAGCAATATTTAACTTGGCCAAGTCAGCAAATACCTCTTGCTATAATCGCTGCTACCTCTTCGACTGGAACATCCGATAAAAAAATACCTCCAACTGCTTCAACACCAGATTTAAACTTTTCATTCAATAATGAATGATAGTTTTTGCAAGCGCCTTATCACCTGGTCTCTGCCCAATAAAAACAAACACTGAATGAGATCGGGCCCTTGGGTTTCCCCTAATACCGCAGCACGAATCGCCAAATATAAAGAGCGTCCTCGTAATCCTGTCTCTTTATGAATTTCCGTCATGAGTATGGCGATATTTTCTCCGCTCCAAAGGTGTACCTCTTTCACTTTCGAAAAGAAAGCATCTATGATTAACCGGACTTGGTCTTCTTTTAATACTTGAACCGCTTGGTCATTATACTCGATGTCCCTTTTCAATAACGGCTCGGCCAGCTTAGCCAATTCCCCTACATGTGACAAGCGTTCCTGATAAAGAGTAATCAAGTCCCCCATCCACTTCCTATCGAGGGTGTCTGCTGGTAGACCTTGTTCCTTTAAAATTGGAATGGCTAGATCTATTAATCTTTTTTGATCCGCTTGTTTGATATAGTAGTGATTCATCCAATCCAACTTTGCTTTATCAAAAATCGCCCCGGATTTTTGGATTCGATCGTGTGAGAAAGCTTGAATCAATTCTTGGTCTGTAAAAAGTTCTTTCTCTCCTCCTGGTGACCATCCGAGCAAAGCGAGAAAATTATTCATTGCTTCCGGAAGAAAGCCCAATGAACGATACTGCTCAATAAACTGAATAATCGACTCATCCCGTTTGGAAAGTTTTTTTCCGCTCGGTTTTAAAATCAACGGCAAATGTCCAAACCGCGGCTTTTCCCAACCAAAAGCATCATAAATCAAGAGCTGCCGAGGCGTATTTGAAATGTGTTCCTCTCCTCGTATCACGTGAGTAATTTCCATTAGGTGATCATCCACCGCAACCGCAAAATTATAAGTAGGGATCCCATCGGATTTCACCACAATAAAATCTCCAATCTCATCCGATTGAAAGTGCATCCGCCCCCGAACTTCATCACAGAAGGCGATGGTTTGACCTTCCGGAACATGAAATCGAATCGTTTTGGAACGCCCTTCCTGCTCGAAGATGCTTTTTTGAGCAGGAGTTAAATGCCAGCAATGTCCATTATATTTTGGGGTTTGATTATGCAGGAGGGATTCTTCCCGTTGAGCTTGCAGATCTTCTTCCGTGCAGTAGCAAGGGTAAGCCTTCCCCTCCGCGAGCAGCTGATCTACGTATCTTCTATAGATATCCAAACGCTCCATACAGCGATAAGGACCGTACTCTCCCCCGATATCCGGACCTTCGTCCCAATCCAACCCCAACCATTTCAGGTTTTCCAAAAACCCAATATCCGCTCTATCCACGTTTCGTGTTTGATCCGTATCCTCAATCCGAATAATGAACTTTCCTCCATACTTTTTAGCCAATAAGTGATTATACAATGCGGTGCGAGCACCACCTAAGTGTAAATGCCCTGTTGGACTGGGTGCAAAACGGACACGTATAGACAAATTCTCCATCCCCTTTAAATTGATCATTGGTTTTGTTCCATTTCAGCTTTTATTAAAGAATCAATTTGAAAACTTTGTTATACGATAAATTGCTGTATAGATACTTTAAGATCCTCTGCCATTCGTGTTAATTGCTTCGCTGCTGAGGAAATTTCCTCCATTGCCGCATTTTGCTCCTGTGCTGAAGCAGCCACATTTTGAGTGTTCTCTACGGTTTGATGGGAAAGGGTGTATATTTCTTCAACGTATGTTACTATGGTCTGCGAACCATCATTTATCTGTTTGACAATGGCCGATAAACCCTCAGATTGAGCTGAGATTTCAGAAATCATATAGTTAATATCTCGGAACAACTCTCCTGCTTGTTCGACTTTAATGCTCCCATCAGTTCCATTTTGCATGGATTGTACAGCTTGTAAAATTCCTGCCTGAATTTCCACAATATGATGGCCAATTTCTTTGCTTGCGAGATTAGATTGTTCAGCTAATTTCCTTATTTCATCAGCAACAACAGCAAATCCTCGCCCATGCTCTCCTGCTCGTGCGGCTTCTATTGCTGCATTTAAAGCAAGTAGGTTGGTTTGGTTAGATAAATTTGTAATTATAGAGACGATACGTCCAATCTTTTTGGACTTTTCCCCCAAGGGATATACCATTTCTGCTGCGGTTTTGGATGTATATTCAATCACACTCATCTGCTCTAATGCATTATCAATAGCATGGTTTCCTGCTATGGCCTTTTGATTCGCTGTGCTTGCGTACTCAGCTGACTTTTGAATAGCAGCTGTGGTTTGACTCATACCCTCAGCAATTTCAGCTATAGAATGTTTCGCATTCTCTAGTTGTGTATTTTGTCCATCACTTCTTGTTGCTACTTCCTGGATTGCAAAAGAGATTTGTTCAGTTGCTTTTCCGGTTTCTTCAGCACCTGCCAATAGTTGTTCACAAGAAGCCGCTACCTGATCTGTTAAATTCGTAACTTGTGAAATCATGGACCGAAAATTCTGGTTCATGGTATTAAAGGATTGAGCCATTTGACCAAACTCATCTTCACTATCTACAGCTGCTTGCTGGATAAGATTTCCTTTCGCCATTTCAAGCAGCAATCCATTGATTGTTATTATTCTTCTAGAAAGATATTTTGTGAACAAGTAGATTGTAAACACAATGATAACAAGACCGATCAAACTGATGAAAATGAGTCTGCTTAATAATTCATTAATGGGTCCCATAAGATCTAATTCAGGAACTACCAAAATTAATTTCCAATGAGTAGAAGGTAATGTCATAAAGTAGACGATATTCTTCCCCTTCTCTGTACTAAATTCTCCTGTACCTTGGGTTTTATTTAATATATCTTTACCCAAAGTAGATAAGGAGGAATTAGGATGCTCTGTTATCTTTGTTTTCATGATGAGTTCTGTATCAGGACCGGCAATATAAGTCCCTTTTTGCTCTAGTAGAAATGCCCAACCAGAACTCCCTACCTTAATATCACTTATTAAATTCTGGATATATTCTAGGGTAACATCCCCAACAACTACACCTGAGAAATTTCCCTTTTGATCAAAAAACGGAGAAACGGCCGTTACCAAGGTCATATTTATGGTTCCATCATAAAATGGATCAGTAAATAAGGGTACCGAGGTTTGCTTTATTGTTTTGCCAAGTTGATACCACTCTTGGTTCGGATAATCAAAGGAGGGACTATTAAACTCTTGAGTGATTTCGATGGCACCTTGATTCCGGTACGCATAAGTAGAAAAATAAATAGTACCTCTCTTATACTTTTCAGGTTCAAAGTTAACCCCTAAACCGAGAGTATTTTCATTCGCTACTAGAGAATTCTTCAAAATAGATTGATATTGTTCAAGCGAATAAAAAGTAGAAATCGGTTCTATAGCTTTTGCCAACGATTGTAATAGTTTACTATGTGCAAGCAAGTGATTTTCTGTCTTGCTCAAAACGGACTCAGCTTGTTTCTGCATCGTTTGGTGAATTTGTTGAGTCAATAGATTTTTAGACTGAAGATAAGCGAGACTCACTAAGACAATGAGGAGAATACTTAAGATGGGAATCATAAGAATCATGATTTTCATTTGAATACTTTTAAGCCTCACTTTATCCACATCCACTCTCTATAATGTTTACTCAATTTTAATACTCTGATTTTTCATCCTAAAAAAAGAGGGAGCTAACGCTCCCTCAAACTGGGATGGAGATGAAAACCTCTTCCACTTGTTAGGAGAAGTAGAGTGTTAAACACTCCATAAACCTGCTTATATCAAATAATATAAGCAAGTTTAGCAGGGATTAACTAGACGAGATCAGCCAAAACTTCTTCAATAACGTCCAAAGCTTCAATTAATTGATCATCCGTAATGACCAATGGAGATAGGAAGCGCAGTACGTTACCGTACAATCCGGCACTTAATACGATCACTCCTCGGCGGTAGCATTCTTGAACAGCCCGTGCCGTTAACTCTTTATTCGGCTCCTTCGTTGCTTGATCTTTCACTAATTCCACTGCGCACATCGCACCTAATCCTCTGACTTCTCCAATGAATGGGAATCGGTCCTTCATCTTCTCGAAACGGGATATAATCGTCTGGCCGATGACCTGTGCTCTGTCCAGAAGCCCCTCTTCTTCCATCATCTCAATGACCTTAAGAGCTGATACACACCCTAATGGACTTCCCCCATAGGTTCCGCCAATTTCACCTGGCGCTGCCGAATCCATAATGTCTGCTCTTCCCGTTACGGCACTGATAGGCAGACCTGCCGCAATCGATTTAGACATGGTCATCATATCCGGCACGATATCAAAATGCTCCATCGCAAACATTTTCCCTGTCCGCCCAAATCCGGTCTGGATTTCATCGGCAATAAATAAGATGCCGTATTTCTCACATACTTTTTTCACCCCTTGTACAAATGTCTTTGAAGGAACAACAAATCCACCTTCCCCTTGTACAGGCTCCATGATGATCGCCGCTACCTCTTCTGCAGGTACCTCGGATAAGAAAAACTCCTCTAATTGATTTAATACAAGCTGGTCGAGCTCCTCCGTGCTTACACCTAGTGGTGCCCGGTAATAATACGGATATCGCATTTTATAGGTATCCGGTGCAAATGGCCCGAAGCCGGACTTATACGGCTTGACTTTGCTAGTCAAAGACATCGCTAATAAGGTTCGTCCATGGAATCCACGGTCAAAGGAGATAATCGCCTTTCTACCGGTAAATTTTCGAGCTAATTTCACTGCATTTTCTACGGCTTCTGCTCCGCTATTCAAAAAGAATGTCTTCTTCGCATGGGACCCCGGCGTAATTTGATTTAACTTCTCCGCCAAGTTAATATAAGGTTCATACATCATCACATTAAAACCGGGATGAATATAATTTTGGATCTGTTCAATAAGGGCTTCAACCACTTTGGGCGGACAATGGCCGGCATTCAATGTCCCGATGGCTCCTGCAAGATCAATAAAGGTATTACCGTCAACATCGGTAAGAAGTGCGCCTTCTCCTTTGGCAGCAAAAGACGGAACTGAATTGGATACGCCCTGAGGGACATTTGTCTTTCTCTTTTCCAACAACGCGGAGGCTTTCGGTCCAGGAATGGAGATGGTTAAATTAATATATCTTCCAGCTGTTTTTTTCATTTTTTCTACCCCTTTTCATAGATTATTGCTATTTCTTAAAACATACCAATTTCATTTCTGTCATTTCTTCTATGGCGTATTTCAAACCTTCACGTCCGACCCCACTTTCTTTGACCCCGCCATAAGGCATGTGATCGACACGAAAGGTTGGGATATCATTGATCATAACCCCACCCACTTCTAATGACTCTGCTGCTTGTAAGGCTGTTGCCACGCTCGGGGTGTAAATCCCCGCCTGTAGGCCGTATCGGGAGTCATTTACATATTCAATCGCCTCTTGTACGCTGGAGACTTTATTAATCAATACAATCGGAGCAAAGACTTCCTGACAAGAAACCTTTGCTTTCGGACTTACATTGAGTAGAACCGTTGGCTGTAGAATATTCCCTTGTGCAGCACCGCCAATAGCAACCGCTGCACCTGATTGTTTGGCCTCCTCAATCCATTGTAGAGAGCGTTCGACATCCTTAGGACTGATTAACGCCGAAACGTCCGTTTCAGGATCAAGCGGATTTCCAAGTCTTAATGTTTGGGTTTGCGCCACAAACTTCTCCACAAACGAATCATAAAGCTCTTCGTGAACATACACCCTTTGCAAGGAAATGCAAACCTGGCCAGCAAATGCGAACGCACCCGTCACGGCTCGAGGGATGATCGAATCGATATCCACTCCCTGATCCACAATAAGAGCTGAATTTGAACCGAGTTCAAGCGTGACTTTTTTCAGTCCGGCTTTATTTCTGATCCCGATACCAACAGCTGGGCTGCCGGTAAAAGTAATCACTTTTACCCGTGGGTCTTGAATTAATTGTTCTCCTACCTTACTGCCGCTTCCCGTTACCACATTCAAAGCTCCATTAGGCAGTCCGGCTTTTTTCAATAACTCTGCCAGATACAGGGAAGTCAAAGGCGTTTGCGTTGCAGGTTTTAACACAATCGTATTTCCTGCTGCAATGGCAGGCCCCACTTTATGCGCAACCAGGTTCATCGGAAAATTAAATGGAGTAATCGCCGCTACCACTCCTAAGGATTGACGAATCGTAAAGGCCACCCGATCTTCCCCACCTGGGGCTGCATCCATCGGAATGGTTTCGCCATGAATGCGCCTCGCTTCTTCAGCTGCAAATTTGTAGGTCATGATGGTCCGTGCAACTTCCCCTTTTGCCGTTGTCCAAGGCTTCGCTGCCTCCAGTGCAATGAGACGAGCACATTCATCTTGATTTTCTTCCAGCAGTCTGACTAGGTTCTCCAATATAGTTGCCCGTTGATGTGCCGGCATTTTGGCCATTAATGTCTTTGCATTTTCCGCTGCTTCAATGGCCATTTCCACTTCGAATTCATTGGCAAAAGGAATTTCTGCAATTTGTTCCCCGTTATATGGACTATACAGAGCATGGTACTGTTTTGCTTCTATCCATTCCCCATTAATAAACAGATGTTTTTTCATATCATTTGACCTCACATTCCATATTCATTCATAATTAAAAAGGTAGATACTATGATGTTCAAAAGGGAAATTTACTAGAATCACAACTTCGTTACTGAATAATAAGTAAAATAACTAGCTATTTCACATCATCCCTTTTTCTACAGAACCCCGAGGTAAAACCTTAGATCGCATATTATCCTGCTAAAGAACGCTCCACAATCTCCGCAATATCCAAAGTTTTTACTTGTCCTTCCACTTGTTTGGCTTTGGTTCCATCACTCATCATGGTTAAGCAATAAGGACAGTTGCTTCCAATCGTCGTTGGACTTAGTCGAAGGGCTTGCTCTGTTCGTTCAATGTTAATCCGTTTCCCTTGGGTCTCTTCCATCCACATATTGCCGCCACCAGCTCCGCAGCACATGGCATCCTGCTTGTTTCTCTCCATTTCCAACACATTGACTCCAGGAATGGATTTTAAGATTTGTCGTGGAATATCAAAAATGTTATTATATCGGCCGATATAGCAAGAATCGTGATAGGCAATTGCTTCTTTTACCTCTTTAGTAGGTTGGATACGACCTTCTTGGATTAACTTGAAGATGACTTCAGTATGATGATACACTTCCGCTTCTAAGCCAAATTCCGGATATTCATGCTTGAAGG